>NZ_CP021411.1 GCF_002504165.1 Pacificitalea manganoxidans | reverse complement strand
TGGACTACGACAACCACGGGTGTCGATGCCTGCGTGTTCTATCAGCGGTGAGCGGTGGAGTGCTGACGGTGATCAGCTCTGACTCAAGAGCTGGGTGTTATATATGTGTTAGAATCTGTGTTAGGGGTTCGAGATCAATGGATTCAACAAATGATTTCATCTATTTACGTAAATGCGGTGCAGCTAATGTCCCGATAGAATGCAGGTATTATCCGGAAAAGTGCAGCCGTTATCCCGATAGCTCTTGTGGTGCAGCTAATATCCCGATAGCAATAGCAGCGCAGCTGTTATCCCGATAGGTGATTCATGGATGAAGATCATCGCCCCCTCCTCCCGGATCGCCACCCCCAGGCCAATCTGTTCATCTGTGATGTGGCCGATGCTGTCATCAAAAGCGACATGGCGTCCATGGAGCATCCGATCTTCACGTTGTCAAAGAAGCCGATCCGCGACGTTAAAAGATACGAGCATGGGGATGTTGTCTTGGAGGTTACGCCTGGTCCCAAGGGCATTGCGAACATCTATGACAAGGATATTCTGATCTTCGCAATCAGCCAAATCATGGCGGCACGCAACGAAGGTCGCCCCTACTCGCGTGAAATCCAGTTCCAGGCCCAGGATTTCTTGGAATTCAGCAATCGCCACACCGGTGGTCACGACTATGATCTGCTGCGTGACTCCCTTGACCGGCTGGACAGCACTCGCCTCAGGACGACGATCAAGACGGGCGGCGAAGAGACATGGGAGGCGTTCGGCCTGATCGAAGGCGCAAAGATCAAGCGCAAACGACATGATGGCCGTGTCACCGAATGGGGCCTCAAGCTCTCGGAGTGGCTCTTCAAGGCCATCGAGGCTAACGAGGTTTTGACCCTTCACCCGGACTATTTCCGTCTCCGTAAGCCCATCGAGCGCCGGATTTACGAGATCGCCCGAAAACACTGTGGCTCAAAGAAGTCTTGGCAGATCGGCCTGAAGAAGCTCCAAAAGAAGTGCGGATCGAGCGATGCCATTCGCAACTTCCGGCTGGCTGTGCGTGCGCTGTGCGACTTCGACCACTTGCCAGACTATTCGGTAAGTATGGAAGGCGACATGGTTTCGTTCCGTAGTCGTGTTTCACAACAGGTGATCGTTGGCTCGGGGTTCACCACTAAGCTCATGCCGGACACCTACGAGGCGGCGCGGCAAGCAGCGCCTGGCTGGGATGTCTATGTGGTCGAACAGGAATGGCGGGCGTGGGTCATGAACTTGCTCGATCAAGGCATGGAGCCGCCACGCAACCCTGACAGCGCTTTTATCGGGTTTTGCCGGAAATGGGCCGCTCGCCAGAAATAGTAGATTATATTATATGCTGTATAAAATATCACGTCATATAATATGCCTCATATAAAAAATGACGTGACATATTTTGTGGCACGTCACATAAAAGAGAAAAACAACGAGCAGACAGATGATTGTAAGCGTCCTCTCACCCAAGGGTGGCTGTGGGAAATCCACCGCAACACTGACCCTGGCATCGGCCTTCGCAAAGAACGAAGACCTCTCAATTGCTATCGTTGACGCTGACCCACGGCAAAGCATCGCGCGCGTCTGGTTGGGCAAACGCAACGAAGAGAACCTTGGTGTGCCGCCTTTCAAGGTGATCTCAGACCCCTCTGACAGCACCATTCTCGACACGTTGGAGGCGGCGGGCGATGACCATGACCTCGTGTTTGTTGATCTTGAAGGCGTCGCAGGCCTCATGGCGTCCTACGCCGCCTCGGCATCTGACCTTTGCATTGTTCCGATGCGACCGAGTGCCTTGGACGGTGATGCGGCGGGTGCAGCCCTGAAGATGATCCGGGACGCGGGCCGTGCCGCTAGGCGAACTGTGCCAGCTCGAATCCTGATCACGCAGACTGACGCCGCGATTGTTACGACCTCTCACAAGGAGTTGCTGGCTGAACTGGATGGGGCAGGGGTAGAGCGCCTACAAACTGAACTCATGCGGCGCGCGCCCTTCGAAAGGGTTATGGCCGAAGGCAGAACTCTTTTCGAACTGCAAAGCAGTCAGTCTGTAAAAAGCGCGATCAGCAACACGGCTCGGCTTGGCAAAGAGCTGGCAGAGATACTGGAGGCACACTGATGGCAGGGACATTCCTGAACCTAAGCGATAACGACCAAGAAGAGGCACCGGTGCCAAAGATTGGGGCAGGGCTGAAACGCAAGAAGAAAGCCTCTCGTCCTAGAGCCAATGCTGAAGCTGTCGCCGCCGCAGGACGAGCAAACGGCTTCAATCGCTCCACAGACACTGCGCAACCATCGCCAGCTCCAAGGCGTGGGCGACCACCGTTGAACGAAGACATGACGTACTGGCGCATCTATGTCTCCTCCGATCTCCGGAATCGGCTCAATGAGCTGAGAGACCAAGAGGGCAGGAGGCTAAACGACGTCTTGGCCGACATGCTGGCAGCATACGAAGATGGGAAAGTGAAATGAGTGAGTCATTGACTCATGTGTCATTGACGTATATCTAATGACTAAGTTACAGACAGTCGTAGAGCTGCCGGAATTTCAACGCCGGGCCAAGACGGTCATGTCCGATGATGAGCGCGAAGCCGCCATCGTATGGATTGCCGAGAACCCTGAGGCAGGGACCTCGCTCGGTGGAGGATTGCGGAAGGTGCGTATCCCTCGTGATGGTGGGGGCAAGCGCGGAGGGTTTCGGACGATCTACGTCTTTGGTGGCCGGCATATGCCGATCTTCCTGGTTACGGTCTTCGCAAAGAACGAGAAGGCAAACCTAACGAACAAAGAGCAAGCTGCGGCCATCGAACTGAGCAAGGAGATCGTAAGCATGTGGAGTGACAAACAATGAGTGCGTTCGAAAGCATCAAACAAGGCCTCGAGGAAGCCAAGGCATTCTCGAAAGGGCAGGGGACTGATGCCCGTGTTCACGAGATTGCTGTGCCTGCAATCAACGTCGCAGAAGTGCGTGCCAAAACAGGTCTTTCGCAAGCGGAGTTCGCGCGAAGTATCGGTGTTGCCAAGGGAACATTGCTAAACTGGGAACATGGCCGACGCCAACCCAATGGTCCAGCTCAAGTCCTGCTTGCGCTAATCTCACGTAAACCGTCTGTGGTTCAAGAGTTGCTGGGAAGCTGAATTTTGGTCACCGTATCTAGTTTTAACTTCGCATTTTCAGCCCGTCTGAAGCCATTCAGCCCACTGAATGAGCTGCGCTCGCCTTGTAGAAGCGGAAGGGCGCAGCAAAACCTACTTTTCCGATGAAAAATGGGGCAGGGACTGCGCTTTCTCCCTAGGCAAATTGCATTGGGGTTAAGAAGCCCTTATTGAGAACATAATAAGAACATTGCGTCAGGACGCAACAGGACTAGAACATGGAATTCGATTTCGAGACAGAGCTTTCAAAGCTCTCCAGGGAAGAGCTTGAGCGGCTTGCCAAGAGCATGATGACGAGCGGCGTTGCCCTAAGTTTCCATGGGAAGCGCTCGGCCATGCAAATTGCCAAAAAGGTCCGTCCACGTCAGACACGCCGGGAGCCCAAGCTCCACGTTGGTTCTCCTGAAGCCCAATCAAAGAACTTGCTCATCGAGGGTGAGAACCTTCAAGCCATGGTGACGCTCTACAAGTATCGTGGGCAGGTAGACCTTATCATCACCGACCCACCGTACAATACTGGGCAGTACTTCCGCTATAACGACCGTTGGGACAACGACCCGAATGATCCTGAGCTGGGGACGATTGTGTCCAGCGAAGATGGCTCGCGGCACACCAAGTGGATCAAGGCAATGATGCCGCGCCTTCAGATAATGAAGGCAATGCTTAAGCCTTCAGGTGTTCTTGCAATTTGCATCGACGACAACGAGCTTTTCCACCTAGGGATGATGCTGGATGAAGTCTTCGGAGAGAAGAACCGTCTTGCCATCATTAATTGGCAGAAGACGTATTCACCAAAGAAGGCAAACCACGTTGCGAGTGCAACGGAGTATGTCTTGGTGTACGCGAAAGACCAAAGTCTTGCCAAGACCGAGCATCTTGCGCGTGATGAGGCTATGAATGCCCGTTTTACTAACCGGGACAATGACCCGAAGGGGGCATGGCGTCCCGGCGACTTAGCCGCAAAAGACAAGCGTGATCGCACCATCTACGCAATACAATCACCGTTCACTGGAAAGCTGCATTATCCTGAGGCGGAACACGAGTATGACCAGCCAATAAGCGTTCCGACCAGACATTGGTCGGGCATGACAAAGAAGGAATTTAGGACGCGTCTGGAGGAGTGGGGGACACCATACGTCGAGCAAGATATTGGTGACGGGCGAGGAAAGGCTCTCATACTGAAGGGAAGCTCAGTAAAGCTCAATGGATATGCCCCTGAAGCTGATCCTGTTGTTCAGAAAGCAATGAAGCGAGCCCAAACCATTCTCTCGCAGGGCAATAGCGGTGAACGAGTGTTACCGACTATTGTGTTTTCAGACGATAAGCAGAGAAACCCTGGTGCGGGTCGTCCCGCAATTAAGCGTCATCTAGAACTTATCTCACAAGGTCGGATACCGTGGACATTCTGGGCCGATGAGGCCTACGAGGAACCGATAGAAATTGGGGCGGCTTCTTGGGAGCACAAAGAGTCTGGGCATTCTCAGACCGGGTTGAATGAACTTGATGCAATTGTCGGCAAAGGTCATGGCTTCCAAACCGTGAAGCCTTTGAAGCTTATCAAGAAAATTGCTCACATCTGGTGTCCTCAAAATGGCCTTGTGCTCGATCCATACGCGGGCTCGGGCACAACAGGTCACGCGATACTGGAGCTAAACAGCGAAATAGGAAGCGACCGACGTTTTATCCTCATTGAACAAGGCTCCCCCGAGAACGGTGACAAGTACGCGCGGACCCTCACTTGGCAACGCCTGCATAATGCTATCACGGGTAAGCGGCCGGGTGGGAAGAAGGCAGCGCCGCTCGGCGGTGGCTTTGAATATCGCCTTCTTACCAAGACTATCGACGCCAAGACCGTTCTCACGATGCAGCGAGACGAGCTTATTGATGTCGTACTCACTTCGCACTGGGAGAACCACAAGCGCTCGGCTCCAAGCCTGATCCGAGTAGACGAGGAGAGTTATCAGTACCTGGTCGGTCTCGATCAGAACGGAGAGGGATACTTCCTCATCTGGGACAATGGGGGGCCAGTCGGCTCCCTCAGTATCGACACCTACAAGAAGGTCGCGCTCGAGGCGAAGAAGGCAAGTATTGAGCCTCCGTTTCATGTTTACGCTCGCTACGAGATGTTCCAATCTCCCAACGTTCGCTTTTGGAAAATTCCGGACAAGATTCTCGCGGACCTCGGTCTGAACGAGAACGACGAATACAATAACGAGGACGAGAGCGCTTAATGGAGCTCATTGATTTTCAAGAGCGGGCATCGAGTCAAATTGCCCAACGTTTTTTTGATTATTCAGCCAACCCATTGATGGTGGATCGCACGACGACGATCCCGTTTCTTCAAACGCTGGTTGCGATTACTGGCAGCGGCAAGACGCTCATGCTCGCGGACGCGGTTTCGCAGATGCGAGATGGGCTCGGCGTGGCCCCTGTCGTCTTGTGGATTTCGAAGGGGAGGGTGGTGGTCTCTCAGACCTTCGAGAACCTGTCCTCAGGCAAGTACGCAGACAACCTTTCCGGCTTCAACATCGTGCCACTCCTTGAGGTCGCGCCCGACCACTTGTCGAGCGCCGACACTCCCGTCCTCTTAGTCGCGACGGTCGGCAAATTCGCCGTTGAGGATAGCTCAAGCGAAGACCGGAAAGTGTATCGGGCTCAGCTCGACCTTGCGGAAGAGTCTCTGTGGGATCAGCTGAAGAAGCGTCGAACCGAGAAGGGACAAAGGCGTCCGCTCATCATTGTGTATGATGAAGGCCACAACCTCTCGGACTTGCAGTCTGAAAGGCTGCTCGAGTTGTCACCGGATGCGCTCATCGTTGCGAGTGCGACCCTTACCTTGCCGCCGCGCCTCAACAATGTCATGGGGCGGCTTCGCAATGATAAGGGCTGGAAGGACGAGGATTTTTCGACCTCAGTCTCGAGCCCAGAAGTCGTGCTCTCAGGGCTCGTGAAAGAGCGTATCTCTATCGACGGCTATATCACGCCTCTCGAGCCAGCACTGGATAACCTGCTCGGTGACCTGAAGATCGCGCAAGAGGTTGCGAGGGATCACAAGCTCCCCTTCACGCCGAAGGCTATCTACGTGTGTTCCACGAACACCGTCGATGGGATGTCCATCGCTGAGGATTTGAAGCGGCCCTTTAAGGAACGGCAGGCTCGCCCCATTCTCATCTGGCGTCATCTTGTTGAGGTCGCCAAGATCAAGCCCGAGAAGATAGCAGTCTACTGCCAGCTCAAGTTCTCGAAGGATTCCCCGAAACCTCCTGAAATGCACCTGTTTGACGGTGGGGAGAAGGACTACGCCCGCTTCACGGCAGGAGACTATGAACATGTCATCTTCAATCTCGGCCTCCAAGAAGGCTGGGACGATCCTGCGTGCTGCTTTGCCTACATCGACAAGGAAATGGCTTCGGCTAGGCAAATCACGCAGGTGGTTGGCCGGGTGCTGCGTCAGCCAGGGGCTGAGCATTATAATGACCCAATCCTGAACACGGCGCACTTCCATATCCGAACGGATGAGAAGGGGGTCTTTGACGATATTCTGAGGGATATCCGCAAAGACTTGGCTTCTGAGCATCCGTCTATCACGCTGGTGGTGAAGGATGAGAAGGCGCGCGGTAAGCGCGACCGGATAGACCCGCAACCTCCTCGCACCATTCCTACCGTTGGTATCGAGAGCAGCCGCGCTCTGGAGCCAATCTCGCGCATCGTCAAATCCATCATGGATTTCCGCTCAGACGCGCAGAACACCGTGGGGCAGGGGAGCCGGATGCAGGTGCTCCAAAAGGTAGGGGAAGAATCTGACGCTCAGTTTGAGTGGGTAGACGTAGAGCATTCGAACCGCGTCACGGCGCGCTCTGTCTTTCGGCGGGAAATTCAGCGGAGCTATCCTGGCGGCCTGAGAAGAGCAGGGGGGCCGGTGAACCTCGTGGATATCGAGGAGCCCAAGTTCGATGCAATGATTGAGCTGAGCAGTCCTGCTGCCGATCATCTGCGCACCAAGGCGCAAGAAGTGGTCGCCGCATATATCCAGCATTCGGCCATCTTCCAGAATGATGTGGATAGCCCCTACTCAGTTGGTCCGGTTGCTATCGACCCCAACTCGAATGAAGAGTTCAAGCGCTCGCTTCACGGAAAATACTCTGGTTTGAACCCACTTGAGGTGAAGTTTGCGAGAGCGCTCGACCGAACGCAGCGGGTCTGGGCTCGTAACCCCGTGGGGAGCGGCTACTCACTCCCCCTCTTGCACGAAGGAAAGGCCTACTGGCCGGATTTCCTTGTCTGGGTAGATAAGTCGGTCATCGTTATTGATACCAAGGGCGACCATCTCTTGGTGGAAGCCTCGGCCTCCAAACTTTTTGAGATTGATGGGGCCGAGTCTGGGAAGCGTGTGCTGCTACGTCTCGTTTCAGAGGGTCATGTTGAGATACTCAATGGTACCGTTCACAAGCGGTCCAAAACGGGCTTTACCGTCTGGGCATGGCGTAATGGACGGCTTCAGCCAACGCATTGCGAAAACGAGAAAGAAACGGTCGAAGCAGCGCTTCGTATCGACTGAAAACAAGCACATCTACGCGCTGTTTGCGCTACACTCGTTTCACCGTAGCGAGGCTCACCCTGAACAAGGCAGCAATGTCCTTCATCGTGCGCCCCTCGCCTTTCAATCGTAGCACTTCAGCTTTCTGGTCCTCAGAAAGGGCAGCGGGCCTGCCTCCGACACGTCCTTTTTTCCGCGCGGCCTCCAAGCCTTCCATCGTTCGTTCTCGGATACGCTCGCGTTCAAACTGGGCGATGGAAGCGAAGACGTGGAAGATCAACCGGCCTGCGGGTGTGGTAGTGTCAATGTCCTCGGCTAGCGACCTGAACCCGGCTTCGGCCTCCTCAATCTGGGCGACGATATCGAGAAGGTCAGTCAGCGACCGCGCAAGCCGATCGTATTTCGTGACAAGAACCACGTCACCACGACGAAGCTGGTCCAGCATCTTGTCGAGCTCCGGGCGTTTTCGCTTGGAGCCGCTGATCTTGTCCGCGAAAATGCGTTCAGCTCCGCCGTTCTTCAAAGCTTCGATCTGAGCATCGAGCTGCTGGTTCTCGGTCGAAACACGCCCGTATCCAATAATCATGCCGATACGGTATCAAAAACGGCTCAAAACGCAAAGGTTTTTGCACCAGGTTTTTGAGCTCTCCAAATGCTTGGAAAAGTTCGGAGTGCTGTGTTTGGCTCAAAAACGACCGTTTTTGGCCGGAATAGGGAGTTTTCAGATAGCAGCAGCTATTTGCTGCATGTGGCCAAGGATTTCTTCGATGCGGGGATTCCCGATGGGTTGGCGGTGCTTCGACTTCAGATAGACACCAGGAGTATGGATGGCGTTTTGAGCGCGGTGTAAGCCGGTACCGTGCAAGGCCCCATGCGAAACTGCTCTTTGCAGAGCCACCTTCGATCTCTCGCTGTCATGAGCGATGTGATTTCGAAGGGCTATCCAAAGATTGATGATGGCCATTTGTTGGCCAGTTAGGGCGTTTATGCCTGCCATGTTAGCGGCGCTGATCCATCGCTTCGCGCCTTTCTTCAGAGCTTGAGCATTACTGAACGTGATGTTGTTCCCATCGTTGTCGATGAGCGAGATGATCGTTGCTCGGTCAATGCTCGTTGGAGCCTTGTACGGGGCATATCGGTTCAAGATTTGCTTTTGCTTGTCTGTTAAGTCTTCGTTGAGAGCGTGTTGTAGGTGAATGGCAAACTGGCTGGGATCCCGGTTGATGTAGGCCACAATCAAGTCGCTCAAGAAGCTCTCCCACAATGTGGCGGCCGAGATCATTGTCGAAGCGCTCAAGCGCGTAACATCTGCGGCTGAGCTCAATGAGGCTTCAACGGTATGGTAGAATGAAATCGCTTCCGTCAGTTGCGCGTCGAAGGAGGCGCGAACACGAGCTGGGTCCATGGTGCGCAATTTTCTCTCCCTATGAATTCTAAAAAAGTTACCAGCTTGTGCCGATACGGATTGTGCCTACACTCTGCAGGCCATGGATGATGCAAATTTTTTCAAGCTTCGCAAATCAGGAAAGACCTATATTTCCAAGGTCTTCAAGTTCGATGAAAGGCACGTAGAGCGCTTCCGGCATGTACGAATGGTCATAGAAGGATCGGACAGTCTTCATTTCGGAGAAATTGAAGGTGCGATGTGTTTGCGACTGACGGGAGAAAAGCGAAAGACCCAGGTTACGGCCTTGGTATCGCAGGATGATCAGAAGGTGCGCCGAGTATCGTTGCAGACCTATCAGTCTCGAAAAAACGACTGGATTCAGGGGTATGAGGAGAACGAGTTTACCTTCCGCGGGGATGAGCTCAAACGGCTTTTGGCCTTCCTTCACCAAATCAAGTTTGTGGACCTCTCCAACGAGGAAAACTTCCAAATCGAGGACATCTCTCAAGGAGAAGGCCCAAAGGCCATCATTGATGCCTCTGAGCGAGGCGTTGTCGAGCAAGTACGACAGATGGATACTGGACAGCGAGAAGCCGTTCTGGACGCACTACGCGGCTCTCTAACATCAGATGAAATCAATCTACTGCTCGGACGCCGACAGGGGCTGCAGATGTTCACAGATCGTCTGAAAGCTTGTGATTGGGCGGAGACAGATTGGCAGAATTTTTTTGAACGCGAACAGTGGGTTTTTGGATACGGACTCGACTACCGTATCATGCGCCAATTCGGACGCGAGATGGTAGTTGGAAGCGGTGGTGGGACTGATAACCGGAACAAGCCGATTGTTGATTTCCTCGGTACGTTCACGGACTACACAGTCCTTGTCGAGATTAAGCGACCCGACACTAAGATTTTCAAACCGTCGAAGGGAGGTCGGGCCGGGACATGGGAATTCAGCACAGAATTCACAAGCGCGGTATCGCAGATCATCCAACAGAAGGCAGAGTGGTTGTCATTTGCTCAGAGCGGCGATCACTGGAACAAGGACGGAGACAAGCTTGCAGCTCGGACACGAAATGCCAAGTCGGTTCTAATCATTGGCTCCCAAAAGGAATTTGACGGAGATGGACGAGAGGCACAGATCATGCGCGACACTTTCGAGCTGTTTCGGCGTGAGAGCCGCACCATTGACATCCTGACATTTGACGAACTGCACGAGCGAGCAGCGTTCATACTGCGTAGCGATTGATTAAGTGATGTCTTAAGCCGACTTTGTGTCCAAGAGCTCACAACCGTAGGCCATCCGCCCCTCGAAGGGGCGTCCGCGCGAAGCGCCGGGCCTGTCGGCGGGTAGCCTTCAGGTTGCCCGCCGACAGGTCACCCCGAAACCGCCCACAACCAGGATGACACGGAAACGAAAAAAGGCCCCCGCCTGCTGACGGGGACCTCGATCATTTCGGTGATGCAGGCTGTTATTCGGCGGCCATCCTGTCGGCCTGCACAGTGCGGGCCATGATGTAGTCCACGGCCTTTTGTGCCTCGGACGCAGCGCGGAAAATCGCGCGGCTGTCTTCCTTCATCGCCTCCAGCCATCCTTCGACATAGGCGGCGCTTTGATCAAATTCAGGCTCCACCCCGATCTGCGCGCAAAGCATGCAGTTGCCAATCTCCGCGACCAGCTCCTCGAACGCGTAGGCCTTGCGGTCATTGAAACGGCCAAGACGGTCCAGCCGCTTCGTTGCCCCTGTCCAGTGGGTCAGTTCATGCGCCAAGGTGCCGTAATATCCTGCGGCCCTGTGAAACGTGCCAATCGGCGGCATGTGGATGCGGTCAGTCTTGATGTTGTAATAGGCGCGCGGCTCCTCGGTCACGTCGATCTGCGCGCCGGTCGCGGCAAAGAACACCTCTAGCTCGGGGTCGGCCTCGGTGCCAAGATCACGGGGCGGATCGGGCAGGATGTAGAATTCAGCGGGCAAGCCCTCGATCTGGTCGGCGTTGAACACGCGGTAGGCCTTGGCATAGGGGATCTGGCGTTCCTCGCCGTTGTCGTCCTCGCGCTCGACGGTGCCGTATTTCACAACGGTCGCGGACTTCTCGCCCTTGCGGACATGGCCCCCAAGCTGCTTGGCCTGATTGAACGTCATCCAGCGGGCTGAGCTGTAATCCTTCGCCATCGCCGTCGCCCAAAGCATCAGGATATTGATGCCCCGATAGGCTTCGCCGTTGAACCGTTCCGGCAAGCTGGCCGATACCCCGCCACCGGTCCACGGCTTGCGCCAAGGCGGCGTTCCCGCCTCGATCTGCGCGATGATCTGATTGGTGACATGGGAATAAACGTCAAACTTCTCTGCGGTCATTTGTGACCCTCCTTTGAGTGACGCGGTCCGGGTCTCTTCCCCCTTTCCGCCAATGGGCGGGCCTTCCTGTTCTGGTCTTTGGAATGCCCGTGCATTCCGAAGGGCAGAGCAGGTAAGGGCAAAGCCCGTCCTGCGGCCTGGCGGGGCCGTGACAACCGGGTGGAGGGCGTGAATTTGGGAGGGAACCGCGCGCCTGCGCGTGGGAGGAACCGGAATTCTCGACCGGAACCGACGCCAACGGCGGCGCTTGCCGGTTTTCTCGGACCTGACAGGATGGCAGGCGGATCACCAGGATTGGAAACTGTCAGGGTTGGGGTGAGCGGGCGTCAGCCCGTCGATCCCCTGCCCTGTCTATCGCTCAAAGCGATACCGGCGCACTGCCGGGATCACTGAACTCTATCGAGCCATATCTAACTCGATAATATACGATTGATGCCTTCGTTAGATTCAGGCACAAGAAGACCATCATTGTTTCTGTTGGTATGCGCGATGAACCAGACGATTGACCTCGAACTAAACGTCACCACCGAACAAGGCCTTCGGGCACTTGCTGAGGAGGGACACACGGTCGAAGTGCTGTGCAAAGCCGATCCTGAACGCAAGGGACCAAGCTGGTACGGCCTGTGGATCATGCGGACGGTTGGGAGTGATGGGCAGGAGAAAATCCTTGTCACTGCCAGAACGCGCGTGACGCAGAATGCGATCAGGGTGCGCGAATTCAAGACGGCAACCGGCGTGATTTCATTCCTTGTTGGTGTCGGGTTCTCTCAGGCAAGCATTCCCATGAAGAATGGGGAAATGACCTCTCATCGCCTCGTCAGTGACTGAGACCTGGATCACGGTCGATGTCCCTATCCTTCTCGACCTCCTGATTCTTCTCCTGATCGCGCTCGTCCTCGATCTCCAGCCGCTCGCGTGGCTTATTCAGCACGTCCTTCAGCCGCTCGTTGACAGACGGCTTCCGCCCATCGCGTCCTGTGTCCTCACCCAGATCATACTCGCTGTGACCATCCAGCTTGTGAACCGCCGCCTGACCGTCGCGCCCGGCGTCCTTCTCCATGATCTCTTTCAGCCGCTCCCGCGCATAATTGCGACCTTCCGGCTTTGGCGTGTCGTCCTGGTCCCGTGACCGGCCCACGACCTGCGACAACCGCTCCCGGAAATCCTCCGGATTGCGTTCACCGCGTTCTTTCGAGGTCGAGGCCCGGAGTGCCGCCAGACCGGCAGAAATGCGGCCCTGCCCGGCCTCGCGCTCGATACCGTAGGTCTCCCGCGCGATATCCAGCCGCTCACGCATTTCGCGGAAAGCGGCGCGCGCCTGGCGGGCGGCATGGACCACGGCCCCGCGTTCCGTGACGGGGACGTATTCCCGGCCCTGGCGCTCGGCCATCACCTTGGCGCGCCGCTCCATGGAATTGGCCGCTGGCCCCAGCTTCAGCTCGGGGTCGCGGTCCAGCTCCTCGGCTGTCAGCTTGTCGCCACGATCCAGCGCCGTCTCGCGCTGCTTCTCAAGCGACCGGTGATCGACGCGCTCGACCTCACCGACACGCTCCAGCGCGCGGTTTTGCAACTCGGCCCAGAGGCCGCGCATCTGCTCGATCTCGACGCCGCCAGTCTTCGCGGAATCGAGCACGCGCGTCTTGGCAGTGAAGCCCCCGGCTTCCAACTTGCGGGTGGAGGTCAGAACATGGGCATGGTGGTTCCGCTGATCGCCTTCCCGGTGCGGTGCATGGATCGCCACATCGACGGCCACGCCGTAGCGGCTGACCAGCTCCTGGGCAAAGTCGCGGGTGATCTGCGACCGGGCCTCGGCGCTGATCTCGGAGGGCAGGGCCAGCTCCCATTCGCGGGCGGTGACGGAGTTGCGGCGGGTCTCGCTGGCCTCGGCCTCGTTCCAGAGGCGGGACCGGTCTGAGGCCCAGTCCGGGGCATCCTTCGGGGTCAGGATGAAGGTCTCCTCGATGCCCTGCTTGCGGGTGTAATCGTGGACGCGACCTTCGCGCTGACACTCGATGCGCTCCCCGACACGGTAGGCTGCTGCCGCTGTGGCAGAGCGCCCGGCGCTGCGTTTGATCGTCTTCACGGAGAGGTGGTAGCTAGCCATGCGCCCTCCCCTCGCCTGTGATGCGGACACGCCCGCGCGCCGGTGCTGATCCGTGCCGATGCCCTGACATTGGCCACCGGATCAGCCATCTTTATCCCGCATGACAGCGCCCCGCCTCGGCGCGATACATCGAGGAAAAGACAGCCCGGCTGAAGCGAGCCTCTGGCTCTCTGAGGCACGGGCTTGCCAGTGATCTGTCCCCATATCCCCAGCCTCATTGGGGGCGGGATATGGGGACAGATCACAGGCGGTTTGCCGGGGGCAAACCCGGTATCGCGAAGGAGCGCCAGCGCCAAAACGCGATACCTCCCGCAAGGGAGACGCCAGCGGCAGACCGGCCCCTACCGTGGGGCATCGGGCGAGACGCTGGCGCGACCTTGCGGGGCGCGATCCAACCGCCAAGGTTGGCCCTGGAGAGTTTGAGAGGCCGGGAGGGCCTTTCATTCCGGCGCGCATCGCGTCGGACGGAGTTCGCCATCGGCTGAGGCCCTGCCTCAAGGAGATCGCACGCAAATCTCGGAACCGCAGGTGGAGAGTTTGCATAAGTGCGCCCTTGTCCTTTACAGGCCTACGGGTAAGCGCTATCGCTGGTTGTGGCAAGCCTAACCTTTACACCTGTCTTCTTTGAAGTGGATTCCCGAATTGGCCGAGACTGAGCTTGAACGCGCCGAGAAACGCTATGCACAGGCCAAGGCTCGCCTACAGGCTCTGAAGAACCGGGAAGCCACCAGACAGCGTAAGCTGGATACAAGGCGCAAGGTGATCCTGGGCGGGGCGCTCATGGACCTGGCGGAACGGGATTCCAGCGCTGCCGCCATGCTCGACCGGCTGATCCGCAACCTGTCTCGTGAACAGGACCGCAAAGCCTTCGCGGAATGGGATGCCCCCTCCCCTGCCCCAAGCGATGAAGGTGCAACCTGATGCGGAGCGTGATGCTCGTCTTCGGGGGTCTGTTCCGCTTCTTCGGTCGGTTAATCTTCACGCCCATCCTGTTGGGCTGGATGATCGGCGCTGTGCTGTTCGGGGCGATGCTCGGCTCTCTGGTGGCCACCCCGTTCATCTTCGCTTTCTTCGACCAGACGCCCGGCGAAAGCGCCTCGCAATGGTTGGTCTTCGGTCCCTTCATGTTTGTGGGCGCTGTCTTCGGGTTCCAATACTGGCGCATGGCCTCCGGGGCCGATGCCTATTTCGGGCTGACGGGTGACAGCCACGGCTCGGCCCGGTTTGCGAACCGCAAGGAACTGAAGAAGCTGGAGCGGGGCAAAGGGCAGGAAGATCGCGGTCTCCTGATCGGGCGCAATCCGCACACCGGGAGGCTCTTGCGCTATGACGGCCCGGCGCACCTGATCACCCTCGCCCCGACACGGGCCGGGAAAGGCGTCGGCACCGTCATCCCGAACCTGCTGGCGGCGGAACGCTCGGTGCTGGTCATCGACCCCAAGGGCGAGAACGCGCGGATCGCGGGCGAGGCCCGGCGGAGGTTCGGGACAGTCCACGTTCTCGATCCGTTTGAAGTCAGCGGTCATCCCTCCGCCGCCTACAACCCCCTCGACAGGCTGACACCGGACAGCCTCGATCTGGGTGAGGACGCCGCCTCCCTGACAGAGGCGCTGGTCATGGACCCGCCGGGACAGGTGACGGAAGCGCACTGGAACGAAGAAGCCAAAGCCATCCTCGGCGGGCTGATCATGTTCTGCGTCTGCCATGAGGATCGCGACCGCCGGTCGCTCGCCACCGTCCGAGAATATCTCACCCTGCCCCCTGAAAAGCTACGCGCACTGTTGGAGTTGATGCAGGACAGCGATGCAGCAGGCGGGCTGATTGCCCGCGCCGCCAACCGCTTCCTCGGCAAGGCGGATCGCGAAGCGGCTTCCGTTCTATCGAACGCGCAACGCCACACGCATTTCCTGGACAGCCCCCGGATCGCAAAATGCTTGGCTCGGTCGGACTTCGCCTTTTCCGATCTGCGCCACCGGATCACCTCCGTCTTCCTGGTGCTGCCACCCAACAGAATGGACGCCTACAGTCGCTGGCTGCGCCTTCTGGTCTCTCAGGCTCTTCAGGACATCGCGCGGGACGCTGAGCGGCCTCAGGGCTCGTCAGAGGGCCGTTCTGAGCGCCTCAAGGCCCCTACCCTCTTCCTGCTCGATGAATTCGCCGCCCTAGGCCGTCTGGAGGCGGTAGAGCGCGCCATGGGACTGATGGCAGGCTACGGGCTTCAACTCTGGCCGATCCTGCAGGACATGAGCCAGCTCAAAGACCTCTACGGAGACCGCGCTGGCACCTTCATTGCCAATGCCGGGGTGCAACAGGTCTTCGGGGTGAACGACTTCGAGACGGCCAAATGGCTGAGCCAGATGATCGGCCAGGAAACTGCCGGGTTCCAGACGGACAGCTTCAAACCTGGCGATGGCCCCAGCTTCTCGAACAACCTCACAGGCCGCGACCTGCTAACCCCCGATGAAATCATGCAGCTCCCGCCGGATCGTCAGCTCCTGCGCGTCCAGGGGCAGGCCACTGCCGTCGCGCAAAAGCTGCGTTACTACGCCGATCCTGAATTTGCCGGGCTGTTCACGCCAGACGCCCGATAACCTGAAAGCAATCCGCTATGTCCGATACACCCACCTCCCCTGCCCCGCTTTCAGACGATGATCTGCGCGAAACGCTCGATCTTCTCGCCACGGCTGTCGCCAGTATCTCTGATCGCGTGGATGATCAGACGCGGGTGCTCGACCGAGTAAACAAGACAGCGACGGAAGCCCGCTCTGCTGCTTTCGCTGCCCGCAACCAGACGAACCCGGAACACTACGGTGAGATTGTCGGTGCAACCATTGACGGCAGGATCGGTGATACCTTGGATCGCGTTGGCCAGATGGCTGGTGATCTGCTGCGGGCGTCCAACCATACCCAGGAGGTTTTCAGGAAGGCTGAGGATGCCAGGTCAGACGCCATGCGCCAGGTTTGGGAACGCGAACAGAAGCTGGACCGCTTCAAAAACCGCCTTCCATGGTTCGGTCTGGGTGCTGTCGTTCTGGCTCTTGTCCTGACGGTGACGCTTCCTCGTTTCTTAGCAAGCAACACTTCCACATGCGCTGTGCTTGGGGCGTCC
>NZ_CP021410.1 GCF_002504165.1 Pacificitalea manganoxidans | reverse complement strand
TTCCTTAGGGTTCATTCGGGTTGGCGCGGCACGTCGTCAATTTCGCTCTGCAACGCTTCGATCTCAGCCCGTAGTGCATCGTATTCTACCCGCTTTCGCGCTAGGAACCGGCGGGTAAGGGAGGCTTTGGTGGCGATGCCACGCGGCGTCAGGATGTAGGCGTAGCGGCGTTTGTCGGGGTTGGCCGAGAAATTGCCGAGCTTGACCAAGCCTTTGTCGACGAGCGCCTTGAGCTGGAAGTTCACACTGCCAAGGCTGACGCCTACGGCGCGGGCGAGGTCACGTTGGCTCATTTCCGGGCTGTCATCGAGCAGGCGCAACAGACGAAAGCGCATGTCTTCCTGCATGGCATCCCGGCGATCCGTCACCGGGGCGTCACCAAAGACTGGCAGAGAACGGCTACCGCACAAGAGCTGGCGCGGCCATCTCCGGTAGGGTGTGATCCGAGGTTGAGACAGGACTGGGCCATATCGTTCAAAACTGAACGGTATAGATCCCTTTGATCTTTGACAAGAGAGGCCATGGCTCGGAGTAGCGCTTGCGCAGTCCTTGCGCGGATAGCTGCTACCGGCCCGTCATCCGATAGGCGACCTGACCGACATGTTCCCGGATGCCGATAGCCAGCACATCCAGATTGCGGGTCAGGTTCCACCCGATCCGGTCGCCGAACCGGGCTGTCCGGTAGTCAACTGGCCAAGCGGTAAGCCCCGCCCACCCTGCCCGCTCGAAGCTGCGCATCGCACGAGGCATGTGAAAGGCGCTGGTAACGAGCAGCCAGTTTGCTCCGGGTGCGGGTTCCGCGAGCGCCAGACTGAGGCGGGCGTTCTCAGCCGTGTTGCGGGATTGGCCTTCGAACATCATGCGGTCGGGATTGATCCCTTGGCTCAGGAAGAACCGCTCGGCCATCGCGGCCTCGGTCACCTCTGCGCCGGCGGCATCACGCAATGTGCCGCTGCCGCCCGCGAACACGAGTTGGGCGTCAGGAAAGCCCCGTGTGAGCGCCAAGGCCGCCGTATAACGTTCCCCGCCCTCGTTTAGCTGTAATTGCCCCCAGAAGGCACTGGCCCGTGCGTTCTCGCCCCCGCCAAGCAGGATGATGCCCTGCATGTCGCCTAATTCTGGCTCCGCTGGATAGCGCGTCTCGATCGGACGCAGCAGCAGATCGCCAAGCGGCAACACGGCGAGCAGGAACAGGCCGGCAAAGCTGAGGCCAGAGACCCAGAAGCCGAGGCGGCGTTTGTTGGTGGCAAAGGCCAGCAGGATCACCGCCAACGCCACCACGATCCATGTGTCCGGCCGCAGGAACGCACTAACCAGTTTCGACAGGACGAAAAATGCGGTGTCCATCAGAACCCGCGCCCGAGCATCTGAACCATGGCACGCTCATAGGCCTGCACGATCAGCGCCTCGTCGTAGTCCGCGGCCATTTTGGCGCGACCAGCCTTGCCCATCACGCGCCGTGCGTCCTCGCCCAAAGACAGGAACCGGCGGCAGGCCTCGGCAAGGCTGTCTCCGCTGCGCACCTCGCATAGAAACCCGTTCACCCCATGGTCGACCACCGCCGTGCAACCGGGCACGTCAGTGGCGATCAAAGGCCGTGCCATGGCGGCGGCCTCGATCAGAGTGCGCGGTGCGCCTTCGCGGTAGGAGGGCAGCACAACGCAATGCGCCTCTGCGATATGGGGGCGCACGTCCGGTGCGGTGCCGAGATAATCGATCACGCCTTCGGCCTCCCATTCCGCCACCTGCTCTCGCGAAATGGCGGTGCGGTTTTCGGACCCGGTCGCGCCAAGGATCTGGAACCGCACCCGCGCCCCCTCCCCTTTCAGCATCCGCGCTGCCTCGATATATTCATGCACGCCCTTGTCGCGCAGCAGGCGGGCGATCATCAAGAAGCGGATCTCCTCGCCCTCTGGATAGGGCGCGGCGTTGAAATGCTGCAGGTCGATGCCGGATCCGGGCAGCACCTCGGTCTGCTCTGCGCGCACGAGACGGCGGGATAGAAAGAGCGTGCGGTCGTCCTCGTTCTGAAAGAAGACCTTCGGCAGCCGCCGGAACGCATGGCGGTAAAGCCCTTCGGCCACCCGCTGCAACGCGCCCCCCGACAGGAATGCGGTGCCGAGCCCGGTGACATTGGGCAAAAACGGCACGCCGCAGCGCCGGGCGGCCATGGCGCCGAAGAGGTTGTTCTTGATCGTGTAGCTGAAGACGATGTCCGGACGCTCCTGCCGGAAGGCCTTTAGGAACGCCCGGCGCAGGCGCAGCCCTTCGAGAGGGTTTAGCCCTTTGGCCGACATCTGCAGCGGCAGAACCCGGCACCCCAACTTCTCAAGCTTCGCCACGCTGTCATCCAGCGGCGCCAGAACCGTGACGCGGTGCCCCTCGGCAAGCAACGCCTTCAGGATCGGCTTGCGGAAATTCCAGATGTTCCAAGCAGCATTCACGGTCAGCATGACGTGGAGAGGGTGATCGTGAGATCTGGAATTAGGAGCCATGAAACCGGGTATCGACTGTTCTGCTATTGGACGCGCCCAGTCCTATTGGCCTGCTTTCCGAGAGACCAGAGGTTCTTTTACGCAATGATCTGTCGGTTTGCTTCCGAACGGAATATGAGCTTGGGAAGGCAAAAATTCATTACAGGCAGCGCCCTGCTCCGAACGCTTCATCGCGGCGCCAATGAGTTCCCACTACGACGCTTTCTGCTACAGGTCATCGAAGACAGAATTAGTGATGCACATGGACCTCGTTTCTCGATCGTTTCTGGGGTCCCTCGCTGACCCGTTCGGACGCCACCCAAGACAGCTCACTGCAGGTGTGCAGTATGGCTCGCATGTTACGTTATGGCGTAAAAATTAAGTATTTACGCTGTGGCGTAATTTTGTTTAATTTACGCCACACCGTAAAAGGAGCCGCATCATGGACCTCACAGCACGAACGGCCGAGCAGATCGGCGAGGCACTCCGCCGGACGCGCAAAGCGCGCGGCTGGACCCAAAGCGATATCAGCGCGCGCACGAATTTGCGTGTCGCGACGGTTTCGTCGCTGGAGAATGGCGATGCGGGAACCAAGCTCGCGACTGTGCTCGCTGTCATGGCGGCACTTGGGCTTGAGTTCCGATTGGTGGAGCGCGGTGGCTCGCTTGAGATCGAGGATATCTTTTGATGGCCAAACGCGGGCGTAGCGGCACGATGCAGGTGCTTCTGAACGGACGGCTGGTTGGGGCTTTGCGTCTAGCTGGTTCAGGCGCAATCAGCTTCACCTATGATCCGGACTGGTTGGCGTGGGAGCACGCCATGCCCATCTCGCTGTCCCTGCCTTTACGTGAAGTGGCACACCAGGGCGGCCCTGTTATCGCCTATTTGGAAAACCTACTGCCGGATAATCAGGCGATACGCGAACGCGTTGCCGCTCGGGTGCGCGCTGGAGGCACAGACGCATGGCACATGCTGGAGAAGATCGGGCGCGATTGCGTGGGGGCGCTGCAGTTCGTCTCGGGTGAGGTCTGCGAAGTTGGTGCACTCGAGGGTGAGCAGGTATCTGAAGCGCAGATAGCGGATATGCTGCGTAACCTTGCAAGTGCTCCGCTCGGCTTGGAGGAGGAAGACGACTTTCGCATTTCAATCGCCGGGGCGCAGGAGAAAACAGCGCTGCTCCGCCACGAAGGCGCGTGGATCCGTCCATCGGGGCTCACCCCAACAACCCATATCCTCAAGACGCAGCTTGGCGTTCTGCCCGCAGGGATTGATCTATCCGACAGCGTCGAAAACGAGTATTTGTGCATGAGCTTTTGCCGCGCCATGGGCATGGATGTGGCGGAGGTCGAGATTGCCGACTTCGAGGACGTGCGAAGCCTTGTCGTGACGCGGTTCGATCGGCGCTGGACCAAGGATGGCCGATTGATCCGCCTGCCGCAGGAAGATTTTTGCCAAGCGCTGACTGTCCCACCCAGCCAGAAGTATCAAATGGACGGCGGACCGGGGATCACCGAAGGGATCGGGTTGCTAGCGGGCAGTGATGACCCTGAGCTGGACCAGCGCGCGTTCTTCCGTGCGCAAGTGCTGTTTTGGCTCTTAGGAGCGACGGACGGGCATGCGAAGAATTTCAGCATTGCATTGCGCCCTGGCGGCTTCCGTATGACCCCGCTTTATGACGTGCTCAGCGCACAAAAAGCCGTGGATGACGGTCAAATCCGCCAGAACCGGATGCGCCTCGCGATGGCCGTCGATGGACACTACCGGATCAACGAGGTGGTGCCCCGCCACTTCCTGCAGGCGGCGAAGGCGGCGGGATATGGTGTCGCGCTGGCCGAAGAGATCTTGTCGGACATTGCGACAGAGCTTGAACCCGCCATGGACAAGACAGTCGTAGACTTGCCGGATGGGTTTCCGCAGCTATTGGCGGAAGCCATTGTTGCTGGAATACGAGGTCGGGCGGCTACCCTTTTTGCCGTATAAACTCAAACCTAGCATGTTTCCCGATGTTGATGGAGGTGATGCAAAATGACAATCAGCTCGCCGCGGAACAGAACATGAGCAGGTAGAACTCGTGCCTGCCTCGAGCGTCCTGGCTGCTACATCATTGGAAATGATGTGGAGGCGAGTACCGGAATCGAACCGGTGTACACGGATTTGCAATCCGCTGCGTCACCACTCCGCCAACTCGCCGCCGTGGTGATGTGCGAGATACCCAATATGAGGGCCAGCCGCAAGGATAAGTAACCAACCTGCGGCCCTGCCTCCCACCACGTCCTGATCCCGCTGGATCAGGACACCTTCACGGGCCCCCTGCCCTGCCCCGTGTTCGCCAGTGTCTCCGGCCGCGCGTAGTCCTGAGAACCGAGCCTGACTTCTTTGATCCTAGCTTCCTAGGTATCTATCAAGTTGTAGTGCTAGAACCCTATGATCCTAGACTTTTCCGTATTTCTCTTCGAGCAAGCTGAGCGCTTCGGCCAAGAGGTCCGGAACCTTGCGGCGGGTTCGGATGGCGAGGATCTCGTAGCCGTCGGCAACCCCGCGGGTGACGCGCTTGTTGAACTGGACCTTCTCATCCTCGGCCACATGATCGAATTTCGCGATCGGCGCGGGCTTTGCTTTCTCGGGCCGGGTGTCTGCCCCCCCTGCCCCGCTCTGGCGGCGGCGTGGCGGTTCTGCGATCTGAAGACCCTTGGACATCATGCAGCCTCCTTCACGCCCGGCAGACGGTTCATGATCGCCTGAGCCACGGCAATCGCCTTGGCCTGCACTTTAGGGAACGGCACTTCCGATGCGGCGCGCCCTTCGGCATGGCCCTGACGGATGGAGGCCAGTTCAGGGAATGTCGGCTCGAGCACGTTCATGCGCGCTTTCCCAAGATAGGTGCGCGCGGCCCGGTCTTCAGCATCTGATCCCTTGGCTCGGCAGAAGCAGAAGAAGATCCGGTCAGATGGGACGCCCGCGTCTTCCAGCTCGTAAGCGGCTTCGATCTGCGGCTCCATGTCATCGAGGCTGTAGCCTGTCGGCATCAGCACCAAGTCGCTGTTCTGCGCCATGACACGGCCGCCCTGTTCGGCATGTGCCGGTCCGTCGAGGATCATGAGATCGAAGCGCTCTGCCTCCTTGATCGCCCGATCCACGGTGCGATATTTCTCGACCGCGACCTCCGGATGAAGTTCCGCCTGATCGCGGCGCGCTTTCCATTTGGTCGATGTCCCTTGGGCCGGATCGAGATCGGCGATCTTCACGGCCCATCCTGCACGGGCCACTTCGACGGCCAGGAGCCTTGCCAGAGCGCTTTTGCCGACGCCCCCCTTCTGAGAAATCAGAGAGATAATCACTGCTGCCTCCTATTTTTGTTAAGTCCTAGGATGTGAGGATCACAGGAAGCTGACAAGCTAGAACCGAAGGAACCAAGGAAATTTAGCCCTTAAGGGTTGCAGATTTGCAGGATCATCGGAAGCTATACCGCTAGGATCGTAGCATCCTAGGAAGGAAGACACCTAGATTCCAATGCTACTAGGGGCCTAGCTGATAGATCCAGCTGATCGGGAGAGATTACGCCGTTGAGAAGGGTAGGGCGCATAGTACTTTCCTCACCTCGTAAGCGACGGAACTGAGGACGCTCGTATCCAGATGTCTAAGTGTTAAATAAGGTGTTAGATTCAGTGTTACCCTTCAGCAAACGATACTTATCTCACTGAAAAATATAATTTTTCTTAGACACACGGTGTGTGAAAGCACGAAAAAAGGTGGGTGATAACACGAACCTTGGTGTGTGAAAGCACGAAACTCTTGACCATGGTGTGTGAAAACACGATTGTACAGCCATGGTGGGTGATAACACGAACTCTCGATCTCCGCTCTTACCGGACCGAATGCAGCAAGCAGACTTTTTCGTTTGCGACATTTTCGATGCCGCACCTAAAGGTGACATGGCTTCGATGGAACACCCGATCTTCTCGATATCGACCAAGCCGGACCGGCGTATCCGCCGGTACGAGAACGGCACGAGCTTTGTCGAAATCACCCCCTCAATGAAGGGACTAGCAACGGTCCATGACCGTGACGTGCTCATTTACTGCATCAGCCAATGCATTGCAGCGTTGAATGAAGAACGAGAAGTCAGTCCGACTATTCGCTTTAGGGCGTATGACTTACTGAAGGCTACAAATCGAGGAACGGATGGGCGTGGGTATGAGCAGCTCAAAGCAGCCCTTGAACGTCTTCAGGGCACAGTAGTCACGACCAATCTTATTACCGGCGGCAAGGAAGAGTTCGACGGTTTCGGACTGATCGACCGATTCAAGATCGTCCGTGAGACACGCGACGGACGGATGCAGGAGGTGGAGATCAGGCTGTCAGATTGGGTGTTCAACGCTATTCGGCACCGTGAAGTTTTGACCCTGCATCGCGACTATTTCCGTCTGCGGAAGCCATTGGAACGGCGCATCTATGAGCTTGCCAGGAAACATTGTGGAGCGAAGCAGGAATGGAAGATCAGCCTCGCGAAGCTGCAAGCCAAGTGCGGTTCTTGCTCCACCTCGAAAGAGTTTCGCCGCTTGGTCATGAGTATCGTGCGCCAAGATGGCCAACATGCCCATATGCCTGACTATGCTGTAAGGGTAGAAGATGACATGGTTATCTTCACCAATCGCCGTAGTGACCAAGGCAGAAGTACGCATCCTTCCGTCTCACAGATACGGCTCGACCCAGAAGCCTACCATGACGCACGAACAGCCGCGCCGGGATGGGACGTATACGTACTCGAGCAGGAATGGCGCAACTGGATGACGGAACCGCCCCGCGATCCCAATGCGGCTTTCATTGGGTTCTGCAAGAAGGTCTTCGAGAAACGTGGTCCCCCCTAACTGGAACTTGCGTGACGACGGACGGTAGAACCAGCGTGTCAAGCGTTGCCAACATCAGGCCTTGAGACTCAGTCGGGGGCCGGCGAGCCCCAAGGTCTCCATGAGAGCAGGACGCGCAGGCGGGTGATTGTCCGCGGACAATTGCCCTCAGGACCGCAGCCTCCAGCGCCTCGCTACGGCCGACCACGCTTTTCGAAGAACTTACGGCAGAAGCCAAGGAAAGCCTTGTCAGGGTTTGCCGGCGCATCCAGCCCGCCATCCATCATCCAGGCCCGCCACTCCTGTTCGAGGTGATAGACATCCCAGCCGGGCGCGACCTCCTTCACCTTGGCGAAGGTCTCCGGATCGAGGGGGGTGAACAACGCCGGCGGCATCTCGATCGCTTCGGATGTCATCGTGCCCCGGTTCAAGAACGTGACCATATCCGTTTCAGCCTCGAATGAGACGCTGTAGTCAGGCAGGTGGTCAAAGGCGACCAGATCCCGGATCATCTCGCGGAAGCGCTTGAGCGGACTCTGCGAGCCGGTCTTCTTGAGCAGGGTAGGGACCCCGACCTTCCATTCCTTCTGCGAGCCACAGTGCTTTCTGGCGATCTCATAGACCCGGCGCTCAATCGGTTTGCGCAGCCGGAAATAGTCCCGATGCAGGGTCAGGACTTCATGCGAGCGGATCGCGTTGAACACCCATTCCGAGAGCTTCACCTCACACCAGAGCAGGCGCCCGTCCAAGCCATGCTTGCGCCGGATGGAGGCCGTATCGATCAGGCCGAACGTGTCGTACTGTTCCTCGTCCGCCGTCTGAATGTTGGTGCTGATCCGTGTTCCGGCCAAACGCGCCAAGGCCTCGGCCAGTGCTGCATAATCCTTGCCCGCCGTGCCCCGGTTCGTGAAGACAAGCAGATCCCGCGTGTTGATCCGGACCCGCGGCGAGACCGGTTGCCCATCCTTCAGCTTCGCCATGATCTGGCTGATGCAGTAGATCAGGATGTCCTTGTCGTAGATCGTGGCCAGGCCTTTGACGCTCGGCGTGATCTCGATCCAGTTCCCGTTATGCTCATAGCGCCGAATGTTCGTCTCTGGCTTCTTGGACAGCGAATAGAACGGGTGCTCCATATGCGCCATCATGTCCTTGAGCACCGCATCGGCCACGTCGCAGATGAACAGATCATGCTGCGGATGCCGATCCGGAAGCAGGGGATCCAGAGGCTTGGCAACCGAAGTTGCGTCTGCATGATCGAAGAGATTCGGGGTTTTAGTGACCATGGCCTACATTCGGGGTTTCAGTGACCAGATGTCAAGATTCGGGGTTTTAGTGACCCACCCCAGGGATTCGGGGTTTTAGTGACCGAGATTCGGGGTTTTAGTGACCAAAGTTCGGGGTTTTAGTGACCGGGCGTTTGGAATTCATCTGGTAGATCAGAAGGTTACAGACAGTTATCCACAGCTTAACACAGACTCTAACACATATTTAACACTACAGAGCTCAAGTTTGCCTGTGGATGAGTTGGCTCTAAGCGGTCCTTCTGACGCAAACTGGCTTCCTTGAGGTGTCGATGGAACCTAGTTCTCTCAGATCCCGCACTCATCGCTTCCCATGAGAGGGCAGGGGAGGTCGATCCCCCCAGAGCCAAGGACGGAAAGACATCCGATATCTGCTGGAGGCGCTACCAACCACCTCTAGAGCCTTCGCAACCTCCGCGCCATTCAGCTAGAGAGCCACAATCAGAACACAGGCTATGACCTGAAAAGAACTTCTCCTTCTTGGCCGGCTACTACTCCTCAAGTAGTATCGAGGAAACACCGCTCAACCTAGTTTCTGTGCGACGTAGAACAGGTTCTGGAAGCTCTCACCCCTCATCGAAGACATGTCTCACCCCCTGCCAACCTGTAGGCTGAAGGTCCCGATTTCCGCCTGTAGACACCCTAAGGGCTAATGCAGGACTGTAGACGCAGAAAACCCGTTAGATTTTTGTTTTGGGATGACGTTCCCTTTCCCGTCAAAGAACGGGATCAGATACTCGCCATTGGGCACGTTATCGAGCGAGCCCGCCTTCGCTTCTGAGATCGCCTGAGCCAAGGCCTCAGCCTTCTTGCCTGTGATCGTCCCAGCCATGCCCGTGAGCGAGCGTCCGGTCATCACGTTGGTTCCCCGGAAGGTCGAGTGAACGCTCTGAGCCAAGCCCTGACGGAACGGAGATTTCCCCGCCACAGAGGATTGGTAATAGGCCCGCTTGCCTCGGTAGCCTTCGTTGCCATCGCCATTATAGGCCCCGATACGGACCCAGCCTCGGCTGATCATATGCTCATGCTCGGAGATGTCTTTCACCACCACCTGAGCCCCATCAGCCGTCTGCTCGGGCAAGAACCCTGCCCAGCCGTTGTTGAGGGCCTGGTTCACAGCCAGATCATCCGTCTGGACTTGTGTGAGCTTCTCCTCCTCGAGCTTGCGCAGGGTCTCGGTCATGCCCAGCACAGCCTTCAGACCCTCAGCCTGGTTCTCTGCCAGATCCTGAAGCATCTCCTGCTCACTCTGCGGCAAGAGCTCATAGGCATAGAGCGCAATCAGCTTCTCGATGGCAGGCTCCACCCGCTCATCGATGTTCTCGGGCTTGGGACGATCTACTTCCCCAAAGAGACCTGCAATCGCCCGTGCGTTCTTCAGCAAGTTCTGGGAGGTCACCTCTCCCCGAACCATATACCGCGCCAGCACCCGTGCCTTGGTCTTATAGCGATCTGCCAGAGGCGCTGCATGCTTCTGGAGAACCTCCTCTGCAGCCAGGATACGCGCCCCCACACTCGACGGGTCTTCGAGCAGAGCCTGAGCTTCCACCATCCCCAGAGCCAGGATATCGGTCTTCCCGATCCCGTAATGCATGCCCTCCCATTGAGCCTTGGTCAGCTTGCCCTTGAAGAGTTTCGCCAAGTTCTTCGGCACACCTTCACGAGCATCCTGACGCATGCTGTCGATGTTATACTTCACCCGGTTCAGAAGCCGCATGAGCGTGATGTTATCTGCCGTGGCTCCCCGGAGATCCGAGAGCAGAGACCGCAAACTGTCCCACCCCTCTACATGGTTCATGATCGTGGTCAGAGCTTTGCCGCTCCCTAATTCCTAAGCTCCTGTCAAAAAAACCTGAATGGACCCTGCATCTTCGTTAAGAACTCCCGAGACGTCTGGGAGAAGTTCTCCAGACTTCTCGAACACTTCTCGCAGACATCTCAGAGATCTCTTTCAGATTGGAAGGGCAGGGGGACAATGGCACTGCAAAGATGTCCATTTGCGAGTTGGGCCCAGAGAACTTCTCGCAAGGTCTGGAGAAGTCTGAGGCCTCCCGGAGTTCTCGACGTGAGGTCTCCCGAGAGGGTGTGTCTGGCATCAGATCCCGAAGTCCTACCGCCATACCTTCCACGGGGATCCTCTGTTTGCATCGACAAGGTGACCTTCAGATGCCCCTCAGAGGCTCGGAGAGCCTCCGTGAGGCGCATGATGGTCAAAGATATACCAATGTGGCGGAGGGTGGGCAGGTGCGCTTCTGCGGGACGCTCAGCGGCTCTGGCGCATCTTCCCCTGCATCTTCGGCGCGTTGGTCTAGCTGCCTCACGCGCGCGAGAAGGATAGCCTCTATACTTAGTGAAACTAGCACAAGAACACTCTATGATCCTAGGATTCTAAGTTCCTGTAAGAGGTGCTCGCTTTTCAGACATACTCAACGTTCAGCTCGAATGACCCTTTCGACGAAGAAGGGGACAGCCTTTCGAGAAAGGGCGTAGCCCTTCGAGAAAGGCTGAACCCTTCGAGGAAGAAAAGGGTCATTCGAGCACTGTGATATAAATAGACATCTACTCTGTTCTTTCTCCTAAGAAAAAGAACTAGCGATCCTACTAGAAGAGTCCGACTCTAGAGAAGATCATGAGTAGAAGGGGAGATACTCAGGAGTGTAACCTGATTGTACCAAGCATAGAGAGATTCGTGAAGGCGGGTTCGTGCTCTGGAAGATGAATGCACGGTGTCTGTTGAGTATACGTCACACCGCCTGATCTTGGTTCAATCCGCAGCTGGTTCACAGAGGGTCTGCCGAGCTGGAAGACCATAGGCCTCCGGAGCCAAATGTAAGGAATCCGGGGAACCTCGAGGAACCCGTCCTCAGGAAGGTTTCAGAGATCCAAATCCTCTGGAAGAACCCCAAAGAACCACCTGTTTTTCTTGGTTCAATCCGTAGGGCAGGGGCCTTGAGTGGAGCTTGGCTTGTTGGTTCGTGCCTGAGCCATGGCTCTCACCACACCCCCACCGACATGCATGATGGCCTACCCGTCATCGTGAGCCAGCAGGAAAGATCAGTGACCGACGGTCCAAAGTCGGGAGCAGCGACAGCCGGAACATATCGCGCCCGCGCCGGTTACGCCTGCATCCACCAGCCCACGGCCAGAGGCATGAATGCGCAAATCTACTATCATGAGTTTACTAGACTTTTACGCCCGCGGCACTGGGCCTGCAGCCTAGGATACTGGCCTATGCTCGACCCCGACAGTGCTTTAACGGCGACAAACTAGGCCCTGTTCTCACCCTCAGGTGAGACATTGCGCATCGGTATCATGCCTGTTCACCGAAACAAAAAGGAGGCCCGGACATCCGGGTGCATCACATGGACATCATCCGGATAATCATCGCGATACTGCTGCCGCCGCTTGGCGTCTTTCTCCAAGAAGGGCTGGGTAAGCACTTCTGGATCAACATCATTCTGACGATCCTCGGCTACGTGCCCGGGATTATCCACGCGATCTACATCATCA
This sequence comes from Pacificitalea manganoxidans, assembly GCF_002504165.1. Taxonomy (GTDB): domain Bacteria; phylum Pseudomonadota; class Alphaproteobacteria; order Rhodobacterales; family Rhodobacteraceae; genus Pacificitalea; species Pacificitalea manganoxidans. Next base: position 30,120 of record NZ_CP021410.1, on the reverse strand, counting down.
TCAAGAAGTAGCACGTCAATGGAAGGGCTACCTTGCCTTCATGCTCTCGACCAACGACCGTAGCCTCAGCTTTGTTGCCGCTCGAACTTAAGAAGCAGCAGCATGGTCCAGTGGTTGCTCTTGTCCGACTGGATCAGCGCACTGATCTTTAAGCAGCGCTTGGGTAAAGCGTCAGTCGTAGCGCCTTGTAGGACAATCGGGGGTCAGCCCGGACAAAGTGCATGACCTGCTTCCCAAAGGGAGCCGGGCAGGGTAGGTAGCCCGATCCTTGGAAGGCTTGAGCAGGTCATGGCGCAAAAATCCACCATCTATAAGATAGAACTGTCGGTCTCGGATATGGATCGTCAGTATTACGAGACGCACCGCCTGACCGTCGCGCGGCACCCTTCGGAGACGGACGAGCGGCTGATGGTGCGCATCGTCGCTTTCGCCCTGAACGCGCATGAGCATCTGGAGCTGGGCAAGGGTCTGTCGACGGATGATGAGCCCGATATCTGGCAGAAAAGCCTCAGCGGTGAAATCGATGTCTGGGTGGCTCTGGGCCTGCCGAGCGAGAAGGTCATCCGCCAGTCCTGTAACAAGGCTGCAAAGGTCGTCATTTATCCCTACGGCGGACGCACTGCCGAGCTGTGGTGGGACAAGACCAAGAACAGCACGAACCGCTTCGACAACCTGCACGTGGTCAATTTGGCCGAGGGCGATACTGCTGCTCTGGCCAAGCTGGCCAGCCGCACCATGAAGCTACAGGTCAACATTCAGGACGGTGAGGTCATGGTCAGCATCGAAGACGCTGCCATCTACCTCACCCCGGAGACATGGAAGGGCGCGGCCTAGTCCGGCAGCCGCTCCGGGTTCCCAATCACCCGGAGATCTCTATCCCGATCTTGCCCAAGTGCGCCTTCTCAAGGAACGCCTCCTGAGCCGCCGCAGCCACCGGGCTCGTCACCGCCGAGACCGAATTGCTCGTGATCCTCGAAGGCCTGACCCAAGCTTGGCCGCTGCGTGGCGAAGCCGCCGTAGAGGCCGCCAAGCGACTGGGGCAGGCGCTGCGCGAGGCATCTGTGTAAGCGATCTGCGCCGTCACAGGTCCACCCCGCAAACCCCTCATTGGCTCGCCATACCCACGAGCATGGAGCCAAGAGCGACGAAGTGGATCAACATGATCGCCCGGTCATTCCAGAGCACGCCGACAATCAGCCAGCCCAAGACGCCAGCCAAGAACAGATAGAGGTTCCACGGCGCCCAGCCGAACCCGGTCGCCGCGTAGCCGAGGATCTGGATGATCGAGGCTACCCATTTCACGGCAAAGGCGGTCTGGCCGCGATCGGGGGCGTTGGTTGTCTCAGACGCCACGGGTCAGCCCTCCATCGATCCGCCAATTCTGTCCGGTGACGTAGCCGCCGCCGTCGGAGGCCAGCCAGCTGATGAGTGAGGAGACCTCCTCCTCCTTGCCATAACGCCCCATCGGGATGCGCGTGCGACGGTCTTCGGTCTCCGGCAGGCTGTTGATGAACCCCGGCAGCACATTGTTCATGCGGATGTTCTGCGCGGCATACATATCCGCGTAGAGCTTGGCGAAACCGGCAAGCCCCGCACGGAAGATGCCCGAGGTTGGAAAGAGTGGGTCAGGCTCGAATGCTGCGAAGGTCGAGATGTTGATGATCGCGCCGCCGCCCTGAGCGGCCATGATCGGTGTCACGAGCCGGGTCGGACGGATGACGTTCAGGAGATAGACATCAAGACCCGAATGCCAGTCCTCATCCGTAATCTCGAGAATGGCGCCCTTGGGTCCATGCCCGGCGGAGTTCACCAGAACATCGACGCGGCCCCAACGCTCCATCGCGCCGTCAACGAGACGGCCAAGATCCTCGACCGACTGGTTCGATCCGGTCACGCCGAACCCCCCAAGCGTCGTCGCGAGCGCCTCCCCTTTGCCAGAGGAAGACAGGATGCCGACCTTATACCCGTCCGCAGCGAGGCGTCTTGCTGCGCCCGCGCCCATACCGCTTCCCCCTGCTGTGATCAGCGCTACTTTTTCTGCTGTCATAGTCCTATGCTCCCACCTGGCCCATAAGGGGCGCTGCATCTGTAATCCTTCAGCTAAGGGGCATAGAGTATTCGCACCAGCCAGATGGGCTGCTGCCTGGGTGTAGGAAATCTATCGTGTCTGATGAAAACGGCCTGCCGCCGCTGAACGGGTTGCGCGCCTTTGCGGTGGCGGGCAGGCATCTGAGCTTTCGCGCTGCAGCCGATGAGTTGGGCGTGACCCAGGGGGCGGTGGCGCAGCAGGTGCGTGGGCTTGAGGGCCATCTCGGCCTGCGCCTGTTTCTACGAGAGCCGCGCGGTCTGGCATTCACCGAGGAGGGTCGCGCCTATCACGCCGCGGTTTCGCGCGCGTTCTCCCAACTGTCGGAGGCGACGGCAGCGCTTCGGTCAGCACCCTTGCAGGTGACGATCAGCGTGACGCCCACCTTCGCGTCGAAATGGCTCATCCCGCGACTTGCGGAATTCACTCAGGCCCATCCTGACATTGATCTCCGCATCACCGCCACAGAACGCGTTTCAAGCTTCCATGCCGACGGGATCGACCTCGCGGTGCGTCAGGGGCGACCACCATTCGGAGCGAGCCTGCGCGCCGATCTTCTGTTTCCGCAGGAGGTTATCGCGGTTTGCTCGCCCAGTCTGGTTGCGCAGGAGCCCCTGCCCCTCGGGGCCGCAGCCCTGACGCGCATGACGCTGCTGCATGACACCCACGATCTTTGGCCGAAGTTCATCGAGAACGCGTTCGGGGGGATGATCCAGCAGCCCCGCGGGCTGCGCTTCAACCAGACGACCTTAAGCCTCGACGCGGCCTTGGCCGGGCAAGGCATCGCGCTCGCGAGCCGGTTCCTCGTCGCACGGGATATCGCGGGCGATCGCTTGGTTCAGCCGATCGACAGCGCTCTGGAAGGGGAGTTGAATTTCTACCTGCTCACCCCGCGACAAGACGCATCTGATGCCACACTGCATGTGCGCAACTGGCTGCTTAGTCAGAAAATCGACCTCGCTGCTTAGCCCCTGCCACGGGGTGCTAAGCCGTCCCCGTCGGGGCATCGGCGCTCGGCGTTCGTTGCAAGACACGATAGACGGTCGGCCGGGAGACATCGAACACCTCCGCCAGATCGCTGATCGAGTAGTCGCCGGTGTCATACATGCGCCGCAACTCCGTCTGGCGGCGATCGGAGAGTTTGGGCTTTTTGCCCTTCAGCTTGCCCTTGGCACGGGCGACGGCCATGCCTTCTTTCGTGCGCATGCGGATCAGATCGGCTTCGAACTCCGCGAAGGTGGCGAGGATGTTGAAGAACATCTTTCCCATTGGATCGGCCGGATCATAGACCGACGCCCCCAAGGCAAGTTTCACCCCGCGCCCGGCCAGCTCGTCCGCGATGGCCCGAGCATCCGGAACCGATCGCGCCAGCCGGTCGAGTTTCGGAACCACAAGCGTGTCCCCTGCCCTGACAGCGGCCAAGGCCTGCGCCAGTCCCGGCCGCTCTCGATTGGTGCCGGTCAGCCCGTGATCGGTGTAGATGCGGTCCGCAGCAACATGAAGATCGAGAAGCGCCACCGTTTGCGCGGCAAGATCCTGTTTGTCGGTCGAGCAGCGCGCATACCCAATGCGGGTTTCAGACATGGAAGCATCCTCGAACATGACTGGGCCGGGGTCACAGGCGAATTGTAACGCATGAGGCCCCTTCAATGATAATATCATCGTACCAGTCAAATGAGAATGGGTTTTCCCTTCAAACGCTGAGATTGGTCCGAGCGGGGCGGAGTGTCCGGTGAGCGATCCCCTATCGGACAGTGGGGGACGTCAGCGGTTGGTGGTCCATCCTTCAATACCTAGAACGCATGTGGCTGCCGTTACACTTGAAATCTTGAAGGCTACTATGTTCTCAGGCCTAATACCGTTTAACAGTGAATTGGGTTTGGACCGGGGGTGCGAAGTGAGGGATGTAGAATACGTCAAAAATCTGCTGGAGTCGGAGTATGAAACCGAACGCGAGCATGAAAGGCCGTACCCGTCTCTAGATACAGTGGTCCACGAACAAGAGTTTAGCTTTGAAGACGGAGTGGTAGCCGGTGAGGTTCCATTTGGGTCAGAAAACCGGGACGGCCACCAGTACCTGAGTTTTAAGAGCGGCGATAAGTCAATTTATACGCACCGTTTCATCGTGTCATATGCGCTTGGAAAATGGATGCCGAGAGAATGTGACGTTGATCACATCAATCACAATCCTACCGATAACAGACCGAGTAACTTGCGGATTGTTACCCCTCGTGACAATGCGGGTAACAGGCGGAAAGCTCTACTTTCCGAGTTGGTCGATTTGGATGCTGTGAAAGAAAAGCAACGGGATCCGAGTCCAGCAGTGGTAGTTGTTACAGATCCTGAACCACACCCAAAGGTGCTGACGTCAAGTGGGCTGAATTCCGAAGTCCGGTATACTGGTGAAACTAAGCCAGCAGATCACGCAGGACCATACGGCGGAATGTGGTACAAAACGAACTTGGAATCATGGCATTTGCTGTTTGAACCACCTGCTGAGTTAAGGCGATAGAACGGCAAAGCGATCATTCGCCACCAGACATTATTCGGCAAGCATAGGCTCTCCCTGAACCTTCGCCATGCCTATCCAAGAGCGACCACATCGGTGCCGCGACGGCTCACTGGATCGCCTGCCGGGAGACTTAACCTCTCCTCAAGAGATGTTGGCTCCTCCTATTCGCTTTTTTCAGAGGCCACCTCACCCAGATAACGCCCATAGGCATTCTTTCCAAAGAGCTTCGCCCGGTCAGCCAGTGCAGGACCGTCGATGAAGCCCATCCGATGTGCAATCTCATCCGGGGAGCCGACTTGCTGGCCTTGGCGCTCGGTCAGGGTTCGCACGAAGTTCGCGGCGTCGAGGAGGCTGCCGTGGGTGCCCGTATCAAGCCACGCGTGACCGCGCCCGAGAGCCTCGACGGCTAGTAGCCCTTCGTCGAGATATTGTTGGAGGAGGTCGGTGATCTCCAATTCGCCGCGTGCCGAAGGTTTCACTTTCGCCGCACGTTCGGGCGCGCTGCCATCGAGGAAGTAGAGCCCGGTGACCGCGTGACGGGACGGCGGGTTCTGGGGCTTTTCGACGATCTGACGGGCCGTGCCATCGGGGGCGAAATCAACGACGCCATACCGTTCGGGGTCGGTCACCCGGTAGCCAAAAATCGTGCCGCCGGTCTCGCGCGCATTGGCGGCGGCCAGTTGCTCGGGCAATCCGTGCCCAAAGAAGATGTTGTCGCCAAGCACAAGCGTCGAAGGCGCACCGGCGAGGAAGTCTTTGGCCAGAAGGTAGGCCTGTGCCAAGCCTTCCGGCGCTGGCTGCTCGATATAGGTGAAGGACAGGCCCCATTGGCTTCCATCCCCCATCAGACGCTTGAACTGGTCCTGATCCTGCGGCGTGGTGATGATCGCGATCTCGCGGATGCCGGTCAGCATCAGCACGGATAGCGGATAATAGATCATCGGCTTGTCGTAGATCGGGAGCAGCTGTTTCGAGATCCCCATCGTGATCGGATAGAGCCGCGTGCCGGAGCCTCCGGCGAGGATGATGCCCTTGCGTTTCAATCTCTCGCTCCCAGCTCATGAAGTGTTTGGTTCAGGTCGTCTCGCCAGTCTGACCGAGCGATGCCGAAGGTCTGTTCCGTCAATGCGCAGTCCAGCCGAGAGTTGAGCGGCCTCGGTGCCGGTGTCGGGTATTCACGGCTGGGGATGGGGGTGACGGCGACATTACGGCTTGCGGCGGCAAAGATCGCCTGGGCAAATCCCGCCCAGTTCGTGTCCGGTGCGCCGGAGAAATGGTAGATACCTGAGGGGGCGGTGCCGTCGTGCAGCTGCTCTGAGATCGTCAGCACCGCGCGCGCAATGGAAGCGGCGGAGGTGGGGCCGCCGATCTGATCGTCAACCACGTTCAGCGCATCGCGCGTCTCGGACAGCCGCAGCATGGTTTTAACGAAGTTCTGGCCATGGGCAGAAAACACCCAAGAGGTGCGCAGGATCGCGCGGCGGCCTCCGGCGGCTGTCACGGCGCGCTCACCGGCCAGCTTGGTTCTGCCGTACATGCCAAGAGGCGTAGGAGTGTCAGACGGCGCCCACGGGCCGTTGCCGCTGCCATCGAAGACATAGTCGGTCGAGATGTGGACGAAGCTCGCGTCGATCTCACGGGCGGCCTTGGCCATGATGCCGGGGGCGGTGGCGTTGATGGCATGAGCCAGGTCTGGCTCGCTCTCGGCCTTGTCGACAGCGGTATAGGCAGCGGCATTGATGATACGGCGAGCCCCGCTGTCCAACACGGCAGAGCGACACGCTTCGGCATCGCTCAGGTCGACCGCGGCCCGGTCAAGGAAACGCGCCTCGGGCACAAGTCGCGCCAGTTCACGCGCGACCTGACCGGTGGCGCCAAAGATCAGAAGATCCCTCATGCCTTGGTTCCCAGCCGCTGGCCAACGCCGTCACGATCGAGCAGCGGACGCCACCAGGTTTCATTGTCGAGATACCAGCGGACTGTCCGAGCGATGCCTTCGTCGACCGTAACCGATGGCCGCCACCCCAACTCCTCGCGAATGCGGGTCGGGTCGATCGCATAGCGCTGGTCGTGGCCCGGCCTGTCCGCGACGAATGTGATGTGGCGCTCGTGCGGCGCGGTTTCGGGCCGCAAGCGGTCAAGCTCCGCACAGATCATGCGGACGAGGTCGATATTCGTCGCCTCGTTCTCGCCCCCGATATTGTAGGTGCGACCAACCTGACCCGCCCGCAGCACGGTGAGCAGAGCGTCAGCATGATCCTCGACATAGAGCCAGTCGCGCACATTACTGCCGTCGCCGTAGACCGGGATCTGCTCCCCGGCAAGGGCGCGCAGGATCACCACCGGGATCAGCTTCTCGGGGAAGTGGTAAGGCCCATAGTTGTTGGAGCAGTTGGTGACGAGGACCGGCAACCCGTAGGTCTCGCCCCAAGCACGCACGAGATGGTCAGACGAGGCTTTAGAGGCGGAGTAAGGGGAGCGTGGATCGTATGGCGTATCTTCGGTGAACTTGCCGGTCGGACCCAGGCTGCCATAGACCTCGTCAGTCGAGATATGATGGAAGCGGAAGCGTTCGGGCTTTCCAGCGTCTTGCCAATAGCCGCGCGCCGCTTCGAGCAGGGTGAAGGTGCCGGTGACGTTGGTTTCGATGAAGAGTGCCGGGCCATCGATCGACCGATCGACGTGGCTTTCCGCCGCAAGGTGCATGACGGCATCCGGGCGATGATCTGCGAAGATCCGATCCAGCACCGGACGGTCCCGGATGTCGGCCTGCTCAAAGGTATAGAGCGGGTTGTCCGTGACAGAGGCAAGGCTTTCGAGGTTGGCTGCATAGGTGAGCGCATCGAGGTTCACCACCTCGTGCCCTGCGCCCACGGCTTGCCGCACCACGGCGGAGCCAATGAAGCCAGCGCCGCCCGTAATCAGGATCTTCATGGTGCAGCCTTTTCGTAAGTAAACGGTGTCTCGAAGTCTTTGAGCCGGGGCGCCGCACGATCCTTTTCCGACAGGATTGGCTCTGCGCCCTCAAGGCCCCAGTCGACACCGACATCCGGATCGTCCCAGACCACCGCCCCTTCGGTTTCCGGGGCATAGTAATCGGAGCATTTGTAAACGATTTCCGTATCTGGCTCGCGCGTGACAAAGCCATGGGCGAAGCCGACGGGGATCAACACCTGGTGGCCATTCTCGGCACTGAGCTCGAAGCCTTCCCATTGGCCAAAGGTCGGCGAACCTCGCCGCAGATCAGCAACCACATCGAAGAGCCGCCCCCGCCCACAACGCACCAGCTTGGCCTGCGCATACGGCGGTGCTTGGAAGTGCAGGCCACGCAAGGTGCCGGGCGTGGCGGAAAGGGAGTGGTTGTCCTGCACCCAATCGGTGGTGATGCCGTGGGCTTCGTAGGCTTGCCGGTTGTAGGTCTCCGCAAAGAACCCTCGGTGGTCGCCGAAGCGACGGGGTTCGATGAGGAGAAGGCCGGTCAACCGTGTTTGCGAGACGTTCATGCTCTCCTTTCCATCAAAGTGAATTCGGAAGTCCTATGTGCAAATTACGACAAAGCGCCAATCTGACTCATGAAACATCGTTAAAGGAACCACGTACTCTCGTAGGGCAGGTAACAAGACTGCGCATGACTTGAGCCCAAAAACCAAAAGAGCGAGTAAGCGCCATAGACACCCGTAGCGAGTATATGGCCTTGTCGAGCATTCTTGAATGCTACGGCTCCAACGTAAACAAGAAGTAGAATAGACAATGGCATAACATAATAGTTGAGCCGGTGGAGCGCAATTGAGGACAAGACGGTTAGGGGAGCCAATGCCAAGATCATTAAAGCAGCCATCTTGAGCAACGGATACATGTCAGGAAAATTGTTTCTGACTCTTGCGCGGTAAGTCATGAAAAATGGCACTGGCAGAAGAACCAATGCGTATCTGATGATCGCCCCTCCCGACGTAACTGTCCCCTCAATGTATCGATCATCGTATGTATCGAAGCGATCTGCGAGGAGCAGTCCTGCGACCGGGCCCAGGATCGCCAGGCTCGCAGCCAACCTTAGTGTGTTGATCTGCCGGCCTGCGATCAGCGCGATCGGCAAGAAAATGATGACACTGGCGTGGAACTGCATCCCGATCAGTATCCAGAAAGCGGTCCAAAGCCTTTCACTTTTGGCGAAGGCGTTGAAGGCCAGCATCAAAAATCCGCCAGCAATTGCCTGACGGATTCCTGACATGCCAAGCTGGACTATGATGACAGGGAAAAGCAGCGCCAGTATCAAGCGCGCGAAAGAATGGGCCGTGGCAAAACGAACATAGCAAGCCACCAGGATCGCGGAGGCTGCCACGTTCAGCCACGTGTAATTCAATCCCAACGACTGGACTGACCCCATCAACAGAGCGAAGCCGACTTCCTCCCCCTCAAGCAGCTGATTTAGACTGCTTGGCGGGTAAAATTGGACCCACCGATTTAGATACCCGAAATAGTCACACCCGGTCTCGTAGCGGAACCCCATGAACCAAACGAGAAAGATCCCCGTTACAATAAAAAATACAGCGTTCCGCCGAGGGTAGCTGCCAACGGCAGATAGTGCGAAACCGCTGTATATTCCAAGATAGACAAGCATGGTTGGGGAAGCCTGTGTTCGCCTACAAAACGGTGAAGTCATGCATGGTTCTGCTCACCATGCCGAAGTCGTCGCGGCATCTTTTGAAGCATGCGATCACACGGTCGAGCCCGACAAGGTTCTCTGTCGTGTTGCGGCCAAAGTTGTGGGGGTGCCACCACAAATGATAGCATCTTCCTTGCCGCGCGGCCAATTCCATTTCGGTTTCAATCCGCTGGATATGCAAAGCATGGTAGAAAGCCAGTTTCTTCGACCACGGTCTGAGGAAGCGTGACGCCGGTACGTTCCATCCCTGGCCGTCGCGGTCGGGCTGCACGACTTGCTTGGGGCCAAGTGGCAAGGCACCGTCAATGAAACGGGCCAGCCGAAAGAGCCTGGTCGACTCCGCGCCGGATCGGGGCCGATAGAGCCAGCTCCGGGCATCACCCCGATACGCGGTTATGCCCTGCCCTGCGCCCCGTTCGATGAATGCGTCGGACATCTGGTTGCGCGGGTAGACGATGCTCTGAAGCTTGTGCCCTGAGTGTCCCGCAATCGCCGCGGCCGCAGCCAGGTCTGCCTCGAACGAGTCCGTATCCGCACCGGGTTCTAGGCAGTAGTAGTGGCTGTAGGTATGCGTCGCGAGTTCCTGTCCTGGCGTGTCTGCGATCCGGTCGATCAGGGATGCACCGAAATGCATCGGATCGGCTTGCTCGTTTTCTCCGATCAGGCGGTTCTCAATATCCGCATAAGGGGAGAGACCAGGGTCTTCATAGGCTGGGCGGGTCCCGGGCGCGAATGACAGCATTTCATCACGGTTTCGCGCGAACAGGAGCCCGACAGTGGCCCATGTCGCTCTTACGCCAGCCGCCTCGAACCGAGCCAGCATGGTAGGGATGGCTTTGCGCCCGCCCAGCACGGCGTCTCCGTAGTTCTGCACTGATCGGTGATCGCGCACGCCCCACATGAGCTCGAAATCCAGCGAGACAACGAAGGAGCCGGTCATGAGCGGCCCCGAGCTTTGGCCGAGATGCGTGTGGCCAATTTTCCGGCAAAACCGATCAGATCCCCGAGAGCTGGTGCGGGATCATCCCAGGCGCCCGTCACGTCGGCACGAGCGGTCACCCGGGCTTTCCGAGCCGGCTCCGGGGCAGGCAGGACGAAGTCCCGGTTCCGGGCATAGAATAGGCGCGAGGCGAGATCCTTGGTGGTGTACCGCCAGAGCACGCCATCCTTCTGGCGGGCCATTGCTGGCAGCGGGTCACCCCGGGCCTCGGCAACGGCGGTTTCGACCAGGGGTACGCCCGCCTTGGTGGCCACCGAAAACCAGAGCGATGGGCGCGGGTTCACTTCAATGATCTTCAACGCCCCGCTCTCCGGATGGCGCTTGAACTCGGCGGCGGCGATGCCCCTGTAGCCGAGCGAAGACAGCAAAGTTTCGGCGGCCTCGGCGGTCTCGAGACAGGTTTCGCTTTGCACCAGGGAGGCAGACCCGAAGCCAGCTGGATACTGGCGCAGCTTGCGCGCCGTGAAGCGTTGCCGAACCTGCCCGTCCCGGTCGAAAAATCCGCACCACAGCGTGATGTTGCTCTCCGGGCCCGGTACGATTTCCTGCATCAGCAGCGTTCCCGCCTCTTGCGGGATCCCGGGCAGGACGTCATCGAACTCAGACTTGTTCCGAACGATCCAGCCTTTCTGGCCCGCCATGAGATGCTTCACGTCCTGGATCCGGGCCGGCTTGATCATCGCGGGGTAGGGGATCTTGTCACGGTACTGGCCTGCTTCCGCGACCGGTGCCGACCACAGTGAGGGATAGGCTACGCCCTGGGCGGCGCAGTCCTTGTAAAAACTGTCCTTGTCCATGATCCGACTGGCCAGGCCGTCGGTGTAGGAACCCTGCAGTTGCACACGTCCGGAAAGCGCGTCCCACCTGGCGATGACCTCTTCGAGATCCTGATCGGAGGTCACGACAAGCACGGGTTTCTCGCCGCCGCCGGTTTCTGTCCGCTCCAGAATGGCGGCCACACGCGCCTGCGGTGTTTCGGCAGCGATCCTGTCGGCCAGCAGGCGGGACCACAAGCCCGGTGCCCCCGGCGCACCGACGCCCAGGACGGCGTAGCCGGCCCTGGCTGCCTCTCGCACGGCGTAGAGGCCGGTCGGAGACAGGCCCAGGACGATGACGTCAGCGGTTTTTGACATCGTCCACCACGTCTTTCAGCATTTCTGCCATCTGTGCGGCTATAACGGCGGGATCGAACCTCTGTTCGACCTCTGCTCGGGCCGACGACGCGATGCGCTGGCGTAGATCTGCATCCTCGATGACACGAACCAGATGGGTTTCCCAGTCTTGCGGCGTTGTACAGAGGAATCCGGTCTCTGCGTGGCGGATCAGCTCGAGATTGTATCCGATCGCCGATACCACCGGGACAATACCGGCTGCCATGTAGGTGCGCGCCTTACCGCCAGATTTTCCCTTTGCCCAATCCTCAGGCGGCAGAGGCATGAGGCCGATGTCGAAACGGCCAAGGGCTGCCACTTCGCGGTCGAGCGACCAGTCGTTGAGCTGCCAATCGACGCCCTCCATCTTGAAGTCGCTTCCCCCCATGATCTCCCATCGCACCCGAGGGTATCGTTGCGCCAGCCGCTGCAGCACAGGCTCGATGACCCGAAGATACTTGACGGTGGAGGGTGAACCCAGCCAACCGATCGTCACCCGCGCGTCATTGCTGTGCGGCGCATGCATCGGGATGCGCCGAGTGTCCTCGGCAACTTCGAGCGTGATGGAGCGTTCGGCACCGGCTTCGCGGGCCACATCCCGCAACCAGTCGTTGCCGGCGACCACGCAATGCACGAGGCGGAAGAGATCGCGCGTCTTGTCGGCGGATCTAAGAGCGGTCGCGAGCCGGGTGTAGCGCGAGGCCTTCTTGATGAAGAGCGCGTCGTCGTAGTCGAAGAACAGCACCGCGCCCCGCTTCTTCAGCGCGGCCTCGACGAGAGGCGGGCCGAAAGGGAGCAATTCCCGCTGCAGGTAGATCGCGTCGTATTGCCGCCAACGACGCAACGCCCAAAGGCGCCTGAAGGTCGCCTTCAGCGTCGCCGCAATCTTGGATCCTGTGCGTCCAGGGGCGAGCGACAGTTGATACATGGGTTCGTCCATGAAGCTTTGGACATCGGCCCGCACGCCCTGCGCCTCGAGATGCGGCAGGTACTGAAACACGCGGTAGCGGCTGGAGGCACCTTCAACCGGGTAGCGGGTGAGGAACAGCACACGGGTCAAGTTGGATCTTCTGAGAGCTGTCGATAGATGTCGGAATAGGCGGCAACGCCCGAGGCCAGTGAAAACCGCTCTTCTGCTACGGCGCGGCAGCGGGCCGGCATCTCCGGATCTTCGGCCATCGCGAAGAGGGTCTGCAAGGCCTCATCGAGATCAGTCAAGTCGACGGACTGGGTGCCGAGCTGCGGAAGCGCGATACCAGTACCTGTTTCACGTATATCCTCGGCCACGTCACCGACCCCGCCATTTGCGAGGCAGGGCTTGCCAGAGGCAAGAAACTCACCCATGCGGGTCGGGCAGGACGCCCGTTTGGACCAGGCGGGCCGGATAAAGAAGATTCCTGCGTCCATACGTCCGATGTGCCGTCCGACTTCGGAGAAATCCACACTAAGGACTTGGATCCGCTCGGGATCGGCCCCCGCTTTATCCAGGGCCTTGCGAACCAGATCGTGGTTGCCCTTGGTCACGACCAGAAAGCGCGCGTCGGGGCGCAGGGCAAAGGTCCGCGCAACCGCCTTTGCGACATCGTCGAAGAGATACCAGCTCCCCACTGAGCCTACATATCCCAGCGTGAAGGCCTCACGCGGCGCGGTCTCTGGCCGGAACATGTCGAGATTGGTGCAGGTGGGAATTACGGTCGATTTAGGCGGTTCATCCTTCATGTAGTCGAACGCCTCGTACTCACGCACGCCTGCCTTGGTCAGTGAGACGATGTGGTCGGCGTTCAGGAAAAGGCTGCGTTCCACGCGCTTGAAAACGCGATATGGCGCGCTCGCTTTCGACCAGATCCCGCCATCGACCCGCTCGTCGGGCCAGAAGCCGCGCATGTCGAAGATGAGCTTCGCCCCTGTTGCGCGCTTGACGGCCAATCCCATAAGACTGGCGATGTAGCTGCGGCAATGTACGACCTCGGCGCCCACCTCGCGGGCGATACGGATTGCCTGCCTGCGGCCGGCGGACAGATCGTAGAGCGTTGCAAGGATGCCGACCGGCTTGTTGTGCCAGATGCGGGGCCGCCAATTGACGTCGGCCTCGCGACACAGCGAGCGCATTGCCGCCACTCGTTCCGGGTCGTTCAATGCCTCCGGTTTCTCGAAGCTGAGCACCGTCATGCGATGGCCCGCGCGGCCAAGGGCGAGGACATATTGAAGAACCTGGCTCTGGCCCAGAGGGTCCATCAATCCGGTGTAGGAAATATACAGAACCGAAGTCATGTCCGAAGGCCTTTCGCCCGATCAGTTTTCTGATATTGCGCGATCTGCTTTTTGGCGATCGTGGCAACAGCGAATTTTGCGGCTTGTTCTGGTCCCGAAACTTCCTGTGCGGCAATCCAGTCAGGATCACTAAGCGCCGCTTCCATTGCCTCTGCAAGTTCGACCGGCTGACCCGGCCTAACCTTCTGCCCAAGTGCGCCCATGACTTCCGGCAACCCGCCGACGTTGGTCGCAACGACCGCTTTGCCGAGCGCAAGAGCCTCCAAAGCGGTCAGCCCGAACCCTTCGAACCGCGAGGGCACGACCACAAGGCGTGCCGACGCGATGGTCTTCAACATCCTTGCATGGTCAAGCTGCCCGGTGATCGATATCGGCAGTTGCGCGGCCTTGATCGCGGCTTCTAACACCTCCCGCAACGGACCGTCGCCAGCGAACGTGACTGGCGGACAATCCTGCTGCAACTGTTTCAGGGCAGCGATGAGGTCGGCATGTCCCTTTTCGTGTACCAGTCGTCCCGGAATGACGATGGAGTCTCCGGCCTTACGCTCGATCCCGCTCAGGCTTTCCGGATCAAACGCGTTATGAAGAACGGCGATATTGTCCAGCCGATAGGTCGCGGCATAGTGATCCGCGCTGAACTGGCTGACGGCTTGCGGCTGGTCTATGCCCCGCCGCACCACGAAGCCTGCCAGACGACGCCGCGCTTCGAGTTTCCATGTTTTCCTGTTGGCGCCGGCGTAGGCCAGGTTGTGGAAACTGGCATGTGTCGCCGCGTCAAGCCAACCGAGACCGCGCGCCATCGCCGTCACGAGGATCGGGAAATAGAGATGCGCGTGCACGATCTCGGCCTGAAGTGACTGGGCAAGTCGCGCAAGGTCGCGCGCCTGCCGCATAACATGCCATTTGCCACGCCTGGGCAGCACATGGACGCGGATGCCCGCGGCCTCCAGCTCTGGCTTCAGCGGCATTGGCGGCCGCATCACCGCGACATGTACCTCCATCCCTTGGGACGCCAGTTCAGGCAGCATAGTCACCAGAAGCCGCTCGGCTCCGCCGGTGTTAAGCGTCTCGATAACATGGAGGAGTTTCATTTTGGACGATCCAAGTCTGGCCGATAGGTAAGTGGGACAGGTTCGGCTGCATCAGCCTGGATGGATGGCGCAGGCGTTTACCATGGCGGCGAGGCGATAGGGATGTGCGCGGGTCACCGACTTGGCATGAATCTTGCACGTATCACCCGCCACAACTTTGTTATCGCCCCTGCAAAAAACGGGTCACGCATCGAGACTGCTCCCCAGGCCAGAACAAGAGCCGCGCAAACAAGCATCTTCGTTACGAGGCTTTCGACATACCAGCATGCGGCAGAGGCCGATGTCACCAGAAGCATCGCGCGCAAGACGGTGTAGATCGTCTGCCTGCACGGGGCGTAGTCCAGAAGTCGCCTGCAGACCACCAACAAGACCCCCAACAGCAATAGCTGGCTTGCCGTGTAGGCGACGGCGAGACCGAGCAGCCCGAACCGCGGCAACAGCAGGATGGCACCCGCACAATAGATCGCCGCCCACACCGCAAACACGATGCATGACGACACCAGCTTTCTCTGGGCGATGAGCGCCTGGCCCATGGTTTCGGCCACCAGCCGCACCGCATCCCCTGGTAACAGCAGTAGAAGAATAACCGCAACCGGCAAGAACTCGACGGAAAAGAACGCGACGACAAAGATCTCGCCGCTGGCCATCAAGACCACAATGACCGGGGCGACGACCGCAAGGTAAAGCCGGACCGCCTCGTCGATTGTCTTGCCGACTGTCTTTTCGGCGGCTGCCTTCACGACGCTCGACAGGAAGTATCCCGACGCGGCCGCATACAGGCCGCCGAGGTAGACCGTCGCGATCTTCACCGCCACGACATAGTAGCCGTTCGCCTCCAGATCGAGCGTTGAAATGATCAGTCGCGAAATGAACAGCGAAGCGCCAAGACCGGTTACCCCGACAATGACGCTGTGCGCGCCAAAGACGAAGTTTTTCCTTGCTTCAGCAAATTCGAAAGCCTCGGGACGCGGAATGGCAAGGGACGGAGCAACCGTCCATGTCGTTCGGAAGACCAGGACCAGAAAGGCCGCCTGCAAAAAGATGAACCCAAGTGCCGCGCCGACAATGCCGAAGGGAATGACCAGAGCGGCAAAGACAATCACGCTGGACCCATCGGCAATCATGCGCGCCCTGACGAGCGGCCCCACGACCCTAAGCCCGTTCAACAATGCCCTGTAGATAAGGCCTGCGACGCCGATCGGAACAGCCAGGGCAACCAGAACGATCAGCTGACGCCGCTCACCACCGTCGTCGAACAGAAGATCAGAAACCCGATCCGACGCCAGAACAGACACCGCCGTCACTAGCAGGGACACGGCCGCCACCAGCAGGAACGCCGAGGAGAATTGCCGTAGCACCCCCTCTGTGGCGGCATTTGCCTGTCCGGCGTCTGCTTGCGCGGCGGCAACGTTGCGGGTCACCCCGTTGCGCAAGCCGAGGCTCGCGAGCGTCATCGACAACGTGTAAAACAGCGTGAGCTGGTTAAAGACGCCGACACCGGCGGCCCCGAGAAATATGGCGGAGACTTTTCCCTTCACGACCTGAGTGGCCGACCCGAACAGGGACGACGACATGAAGCCCGCCAAGGCGCGACCAAGACTGCTCACTGGAGCGCGCCTCCCGTAATTCCAAGGTCGTCCAAGAAGCGTCGCGCCGTGTCGCTTTGGAACACATACTCCGAGCCGCGCGGTGTCAGGTGGCCGTTGTCGCGGTAGATCAGCGTTCCGTCCTGCGCCGCGGCGCACAGGCCTCCCGGGCAGAGAATTTCGGACAAGTCGAGAAAACGGGCTCCGTATTGCTCGGCGACTTCCGCCAAGGGATACGTCCCATGCTCTTCCGGAAAGGGCCAAGTACAATCCGAGGAGCTGTCATCATAGGCAACGGAGCGTATGTAGCATTGACCCGGGTCGAACTGCGCTGGGGGAGGGGCCCCAACCAGACCCACGGACACGCCGGTCTGCTCGAGCTGCGACAGAATGAACCCCAGTTCCCCTGCGACCTGCTCCGGCGGCCAGTTCTCCTCCGTGGGTGTTTTCTTCAAGGAACCTGCGCGCAGTCCGTAAGCCCGCGACGAAATCAGGACCTGGTCCAACCGTCCAGCGGCCGCCTCCTCGGCGATCAGGGCCAGAACCTCTGCGTTGAACTTCTCACAACGCCGCTCCGTCGACGTCAGCACGCCGGCGTCTGGGGGTCTGATCTCTTCGAGTGCAGTCGGTCTGCATCCCCGTCTTGTCAGCTGCCGAAAAGAGACCCCTCGTTCCACAAGGCCGGGCACCAGATGCATTATATAACTGTCCCCCCACAGCGCCACGCGCGCCGCCTCATCGGTCGCGCACTCGGGCGAGGTCAGATCGCCATGACAGATTGCCGACAGCCCATTGGTCGGCGCATTCACGCTGTCAACAACGGCGAGAATGTCGGAATTCCACCGTTGCCCGAAGCTGGCCTGGATTCCGCCGAGACCCACCGCCACGATCAGGAGGCTGCTCGCGGTCACGCTGCCATAGAAGGCCCGGGGTCCAACCCTGTCACGGCTGCGGAAAGGCGTCTCCACGAAACGCCAGGACAAATAGGCCAGAGGGAGACAGAGCACTGCAAGCGACGTCATCAACATCTCGCTCGGATGCTCCAACGATCTCACACGGGCAAAGGCCAGGATCGGCTGATGCAACAGGTACAGCGAAAAGCTGATCAATCCGATGCCGACCACCGGGCGCAAGGACAGCAGTTTGCCCACTGCCGAATGCGGTCCGGCCAGAATGATCATGCAGGTGCCGACCACTGCCGCCAGTGTCACCGGAAAGACCGAAGGCGCGGCCAGCGGATCGAAGGTCACCATGGGGACCACGACCAGACCGGCGCCGATCACCCCAAGTCCGGTCCGCACAGCAGGCATCCGTATCGCCCAACGGCTTCCCGCGATGGCCAGGAGCGCTCCGGCCAGAAGTTCCCAGACCCGGAACGGTGTGAGGTAGAAGCTGGCAGACCGCATGGCCACAGCCCCCCAGGCATGCAGCGTGGCGGAGCCCAGGACCGAGACCACGATCAAGATCACCGTAGCGCGCCAGCCGAGCCACCGCACGCAGGCCCAAAGCGCGAGCGGAAACACGACATAATACTGCTCTTCAACTGCGAGGCTCCACATATGGAGCAAGGGCTGTTGGTCGGCCGCGGCCGAGAAATAACCGATCTCGCTCCAGAAAAAGATGTTAGCCACGAACCCGAGTGTCGCGAGCAGGCTCAGATTGAAGCGCTCCAATTCATGCGGCAACAAAAAGAATTGCGCAGCAACGATTGTAAATACGCAGGTCGAGATCAAGGCAGGTGCAATCCGACGTACCCGTCTGCCGTAGAACCGGGCAATCGACACCCGGCCCGTCTCTCTCAATTCCCGATGCAAAAGGGACGTGATCAAAAACCCGGAAATAACAAAGAAGACGTCCACCCCCAGAAACCCACCCGAGAAAACCACCGGCCCCAAGACGATTTCGGCATGGAACAGCACCACGGCGACGACCGCCACAGCCCGAAGCCCGTCGATGTCGGCGCGATACTCAATGAATTTCGACATGAAGGGCCCTTACCCGTTCAGCTATTGGCCGGCCACGGCCGTTATGGATTTCCTGGTGTTCCGCTCAGCGGTCGAGCGCGATCACGTCCAGCCCGCGCGCGGCCACGTTTTCCGCCTCGATCATTTCCGAAATGCGAGATTTCTTGCCGGCATGCCGAAGCCTGTCGTTCAGCGAACGCACCGTGTCATAGAGACCGAACCGCCGAAGCCAGCGTCGAAGTTCCACTGCGCGGTGTCGGCTGCGGGAGACGTAGTCCTCGATATTGGATATTTGCCGTTCGGACAGACCTTCGCGGGCGGCCAGAGCATAGATCTTTTCGCGCGTTCTGGCGACCGGCAGCAGACTCCCGTTGAACTCCTTGAAATTCAGCTCGGACATCATGCACTTCAGCGCATTTTCGACATTGATGCGTTCGATCCACTCCCTGCCTTCGGCAGTGACCTTGAGCGTGTTCTCGACATCATTGAGAACGGTCGAAAACACGACGTCTTCGTCAAGCCCGCGCCAGACATGGCAGTTCGGGAAAGTGGTCAGGTAGTGTCCCAGGCCGAGCACCGATGTATTCGAGAAATTGCTGCCAGCGCCTTTGATCGGCGTATACATCATTTCATGGATCTTGATGCACCGCTGTCCAACAAGCAAAAACGCCATGGCCGAGGTGTAGTCCGGGGAGATGGGTCGGAAAAGCTCGCCCCAAATCTCACGCGCCTGATCGCTCAGGACGCGCTTGTACGCGGTGTTCAGAGATCTGGGAATTGCTTGCCCATAGACCGATTCCGTCTCGTACCCACGGAAATCGAGAAAATCGCCCAGGATCTTGTTTGTTGAAACCTCGGAGATCTTCAAGGGCGGGGGGCCGCCCGGCGTGGCGAACAGGGCCCCGAACTGATGTGGCTTGGTCCCGGCCCAAAAGATGAGATCTGGATCGAACCGGTCGATGATATTCGAGAACACCTGCAAGGCGCCGTTTCGAAGCCGCCAGCGATCCGCCACGACAAGAACGTAGTCTCCCGTTGCGGGTAGCGTGGCAGATTCCCAGTTTTCGTCCATCTGGAGATTGCCGCCGGTGTCTATGACGCGGATCTTGTCCTCTGGCTGTTCCAGCGTCTCCACCCAGGCCGCCAAGGCGCCGCGGGATTGCGTGGAATTGTCGGAGATCACGATTTCCCAACTGTCGCAGTCCTGAGAGAGGACCGACTGAACCGTCTCCTTGACGGCCTCGAGCCGGTTGCGGGACGGGATGCAAATCGAAAAACGCGCTGCTGTGCTCGCCATCGGATTAGTGCTCGTTCACATCTTGTCAAGGAAAAGGGGGAGGAAAGCTTCGTCGTCGGGGGTCTTGCCCGTCTCGACGGCTGGAACGCCGACCATTATGGACCGCTCGGTCGTGTCTTTGGTGATCACGGCGCCTGCCCCGACGGTGGTTCCAGTGCCCAGAGACAGCCGGGGCATGACACTTGCGCCGGCTCCGATCAGGACACCCGGCTCGAGGGTGACAAGGCCCGCCAAGGTGGCGCCAGGCGCTACGAAACATGACGTTCCCAAACTGGTTTCATGCGAGATCGTCGCCCCGGAGTTTACGCAGACGTTGTCCCCGAGCACCACGCCGCCCTGCACGATGACGCCCTCTTGCAAGTATACGCCCCGCCCGAGCGTCACGCCATCAAGGTTGATGGACGGATGAATGAAATCGGCAGCGGCAAACCCGTTCTCGGCAAAAAAACGCGTTGTCTCGTGCCGTGTCTTCGTATCGCGGGTGATCAGGTTGACCAGACCGAAGGCGGTACGGTCACAGCCAAGCAGATCGTCGAAGCCGCCAAAGACGGGTAATCCGCAGAACGTCCGGCCCTTCTTGTCCGGATCGTTGTCAAAATACCCGATGAACTCGACCCCGGTTGCCACCTGAACATCACGCACCATGCGCGCCGTTTCCGGGTTGTTGGCGCCGATGAACGCGACTTTGCCGCCCGGCGGGGCCGGGCGTTGTACCGCGGCCCGCCAGGCGGACGCGCGGATCAGTTCGCCATGTGC
The DNA here is from genome assembly GCF_002504165.1 of Pacificitalea manganoxidans. GTDB lineage: Bacteria > Pseudomonadota > Alphaproteobacteria > Rhodobacterales > Rhodobacteraceae > Pacificitalea > Pacificitalea manganoxidans. The sequence continues at coordinate 9,743 of NZ_CP021410.1, read as the reverse complement.
TACCGACGTCATCGCCTGACGCACGACAGGACGCAGGTGACGACACGATCAATGTCTTCCTCGGTCATGTCATGGTAGCTGTTCAGATTGATCGCGCGGTTGGGGATATCCCACGCAACCTTGTTCTGTGGCTGATCTTCGAACGGCGGCATGGACGAGACAGGATGGAAGAACACGCGTCCGTCGATATTGGCCGCCGCGAAGGCGTCGAGCAGATCCTGGCGCGTCACGCCAAGCTCCGGCGCAAGAACCGCCGAGGGCATCCATGCGGAATTGGTGGTTCCGGGCGCTTCGGGATTGAGGCTGATGCCGTTTTCCGCCCCCAGACGATCACGATACATCTGCATGATCTCTTGTTTGCGGCGCGTCAACTCGTCCAGCCGCTCCACCTGCGCACAGCCGATTGCGGCCTGAATGTTGCTGATCTTGTATTTGAACCCGGCAACCTGCGACCAGAACTGATGCGTCTCGCCCGGCACACGCCCATGATTGTTCAGGGTCAGAACCTTGTGGTTCAGCTCGGGGTCGTTGGTCACGAACATGCCGCCCTCGCCGGTCGTCATGGTCTTTGTGCCGTGGAATGAGAAGGTTCCGAAGGCACCCCGCGACCCGCAGCGGACGTCCCCCCAAGCCGAACCAAGCGCCTCGGCGGCATCCTCGATGACCGGAAGGTTATGGCGCGCCCCGATCTCGAGCAGGGCATCCATGTCGCAAAGGTTGCCGTAGAGATGTGTCGCCACGATGGCTTTGGTTTTGGGCGTGATCGCCGCCTCGGCCGCTTGCAGACTGATGCACCAGCTCGCTGGGTCGATGTCCACAAACACCGGCTTTGCACCGAGATGCACCACGGTGGACGGGCAGGCGATCCAGTTGGTATCCGCCATGATGACCTCGTCCCCCGGGCCGATGCCAAGCGCGTGCATGCCCATATGCAGCGCACCGGTACAACTCGAAGTCGCGATTGCGAACTCCGTCCCGAGATAGGCTTTGAACAGGTCTTCGAACTTGAAGATATAGTCGTAGCACTTGGCCCCCCAGCCATTCTGGGCCGCGTCCGTCGCATAGGCGACCTCGCGATCCGTGATCGAGGGTTTGGTGTAGAGTACGCGATGGGTCATGTGGGCCTTCCGTTTGCGCAGGGGAATACGTCGCGATCCCGTCAGACAAGCTGCATTGGTTCAAAGTTTCTCAGGGTCGGCAGAGCGTTGTCCCGCTCCGACGTGAAGGAAATCGGCAGCGGCCACTCAATACCGATGTCTGGGTCGTCATGACGCACACCCCCTTCCAGCTCAGGGGCGTAATTCGCCGTGTTGAAATAGATGATCTCACTGTCCGGCGCGAGGCTCTGGAAACCATGGCCAAATCCTTCCGGGATGTAGAGCATCTCGCGGTTTTCGGCGGTGAGCGTGCGACCGATCCACTGCCCGAAGGTGGGAGACTTTTTCCGGAGATCGACCGCTACATCGAAAATCGCGCCGCGGGCACAGCGCACCATCTTGACCTCGGCGCTCGGTGGCCGCTGGAAATGCAATCCGCGCACCACCCCGGCCTGCGCCGTCAAGGAATTATTGACCTGCAGCCAGTTTCCCGAGAGACCGGCCGAGGCAAGCTCGGTCTGGCAGCTCAGGCGCGCAAAGAAACCGCGCTCGTCCTGTCGCTGCTCAAGCTCGATCAGGTGGACGGCCGGGATTTCAAGCGGTGTGATCTTCACAACGGAAACTCTCTATCTGGGATATGGTAAAGGCCACGGCATCAAAGGCCTCACTTTCAAAACGCGCCTTGTACCATCGCATGGTTTCGCCCACGGAATGCTCAAAGCCCCATCGCGGCGTCCAACCGAGAACTGCGGCCGCGCGATCGGTGTTCAGCATCAGGCGTTCCGTTTCGTGAAAGCCGCTCTCGACGTCGGTGACAGGAAGATGCATGTCCCAGATACTGCCCGCGGCCTGTACCAGTTGGGCGACAGTCCGTTCGGCATCGCGCCCTGGGCCGAAATTGAAGGCCGTGGGCAGGGCACGCTCCCCGTCGGCATAGAGAGCCTCGGCCAGCATGATGTATCCGCCGAGTGGGTCCAGCACATGCTGCCAAGGGCGCGTCGCCGTCGGGTGCCGCAGGGTCAGCGCCTCACGGCGCGACAGGGACCGCGCAATATCGGGAACGAGCCGGTTGGCCGACATGTCGCCGCCACCGATCACGTTGCCGGCCCGGGCCGTGGCCATGCGCACCGGGCTGTCGCCGTAGAAATAACTGCCGCCATAGCTTGCCGCGATCAGTTCCGCGGCCGCCTTGGAGGCGCTGTATGGGTCATGCCCGCCAAGCGTGTCGTCTTCGCGGTAACCGAATTCCCACTCGCGGTTCCTGTAGACCTTGTCGGTAGTCACGCAGACGATTGCCCGGCGCTTGCCGGCGTCGCGCAGGGCGTTCAGCAGGTTGGCCGTTCCCATCACATTGGTGTCGAAGGTTTCCAGCGGGCGAAGGTAACCGTCGATGACCAGCGGTTGTGCGGCAAGGTGGAAGACGATGTCGGGGTCGATTTCCGCGACCCGGGCGTGCAACTGCCTTGCTTCACGGATATCAAGCACGCTGTGCGCCATCCGCGACGGCAGATCCAGCATCTCGAACAGTGCGCCGTCTTCGGGCGCCAGGGCGATCCCGTACAAATCCGCTCCAAGCTCGCTCAGCCAGAGGCTCAGCCACGATCCCTTGAACCCGGTGTGGCCGGTGACGAGAACCCGCTTGCCTGACCAGAAATCAATCAAGACGGGCTACTCCAGCTACGCCAGGGCGCTTGGCCGCTGGCCCACATCTTTTCCAGCATCGTTCGGTCGCGCAGCGTGTCCATGGATTGCCAGAACCCGCGATGCAGGTACGCTTCCAGTTGGCCGACACGGGTAATCTCGGTTAGCGGCTCCACCTCCCAACTGGTGTCGTCGCCTTCGATGAAGTCGAACACCTTCGGGGACAGAACGAAGAATCCGCCATTGATCCAGCCCGCGCCCTCGGAGGGTTTTTCCATGAACTTGACGACTTCCGACCCCTGCAGCCCAAGCGTGCCATAGCGGGCGGTCGGCTCTACCGCCGTCACCGTCGCCAGTTTCCCATGGGCCTTGTGAAATGCGATCTCCTCGGTGATGTTCACGTTCGAGACCCCATCGCCGTAGGTGAAACAAAACGCGTCATCGTCGCCGATGTAATCCCGAATGCGCTTGAGCCGGCCGCCCGTCATGGTGTTGTGCCCAGTTTCGACAAGGGTCACGGTCCAATCTTCGGCTTTGTTGTTCAGGAATTCTATGGAATTCTTCCGCATGTCTATGCGAAGGTCGGAAACGTGCCGCGCATAATTTGCGAAATACTCCTTGATGACATAGCTCTTGTAGCCACAGCATACGATGAAATCCCTTAATCCATGGCTCGCATAGATTTTCATGATGTGCCAAAGGATAGGGAATCCGCCTATTTCGACCATTGGCTTGGGTCGAGTGGTGGTTTCTTCAGACAAACGCGTCCCAAGTCCACCGGCAAGTATTACTGTTTTCACAAAGGTCTCCCAAAGAGTTGGCCGGGCCCATCGGCAAGTGTTGTGCTTTAAGCCCCGCGATTTTCATTGGCGTAAGACGGGCGACGAAGGATGCCAAATGCTGCGCTGCGGCTATCCAGCGCCTCGTAACTGTCCCGGTAGAATTCATTGATTTCGGCTTCCAGATCTGTGGGCAGCTTCTCGGCGACATCGTACGTCGTGTTCATCTCGCGCAGTTTGGCCGCGATCCCCAACCGCTCCCGACCAAGCAGCCGCTTCAGGCCGCGCGACAACGCCATCACCCAGGCAGGAGGGCGAATTGTCATGCGGGACAGGATCGCGTTGCGGTGTCGTTTCGCGCGATTATGCACCTCGAACGTCAATGGATGGCTGCCATCTATACCGAGAAAGGTCGCGAGTTCGCGATAAAGCCAATTCGGATCATTTTTCCAGTCTTCCATCCAGGTGATGAAAACCTGTTCAGGAGGGAAGTGCTCCAAAACGCGCGCTACCTGAGAATTGAAATCTCCGAGCGCCTTGTAGTCCAGATGCCGCTCCAGTGCCGCGCGATCCGCGTTGCCATGAGGCTGGCGTGTTCCGGAACCTTCCCAAGCCTTGCGTGGATCTGTTTCATTCTCGATCCGGCGGTATAAAAACTGCTGATGAAGAGAGCGAAAGAATGGCGCTGCCTTGCGCAATAGGATTACGATCTTGGCATCAGGTGTGTATTCAGCGATGCGGGGAATGGCCTCTGTGGAGTAGAGGTAAAGAGGCGTGGCCTCGCCTGCAGCCGGCACTGTCTCTGGCCGGTCGAATTTGGCTTCGTATTCCGTATCTGACCCTACGATTATATTGTTCGCAGTCCGCAGGTCTGTACTGAAATAGTTGAGTTCCTTAGGGTCTGAAATCTGTACATCGGGATGCTGTGCGAGATAGGCCGCCCAGGATGTCGTGCCGCATTTCGGAGCGCCGATGATGTAAAAGGTTGGCTTCATGTCAATCGCTCTCAAGTTTCATCGGAAGGAGGGTGTTCAACGAAATAGAAAACCGGTCCTCTCCAGACTGGCCCAAAGGAAAGTCATGCGTCATGTCGCATCCCACTGGCTTTTCGGCTCGGGTTCGTGAAACCCGAACCCGGCTTTGCAGAAGCGTTCGATCATGTGAAGGGCCGGCGCCAAGTTCAGGTCGTAGTCATGCGAGTAGAGCGACACCCGTTTTGTGGACGCGATTTCGGCGCTCGGTTCCGCGAGGAGCTTGCCGATTGCCTGAAACGGTCGGCCTGGTCGGGCAAGTCCACTGACGGCGGTGTCCGAGCGGATTTGATGCCCACCGGAGGCGTTTCCGCTCTGCTCTTGCCTTTCGACGGCAATCGATCCGGGCGAGATGTTGTAACGGCTTGAAGACAGGGAATAGTCCCAGTGGAATCCGAATTCGGACAGCACGCCGCGCAAACCGGGTGTCATGAACCACCACCCGCCAGAGTAGATCATTCGGTCCTCATCCATGTGTCCATGGAGGCGCAGCGCGTCGAGTTCCTGTCCGATCTGACCTCGGATCACATCGAGATCGTGAAAGGCATGATGCATCGGCCGCAGGCCCTGATCGACGGTCGTGCGCAGAAAATGACCGTGCAGGCCAACGATCCCGTTCTCGGCGGCCTCGGCGATCCGGTCCCAGTAGCGCTTCGTCGAGAAGCTGGCTTCCTGCATCTGCGCGGCGAGGATCGGGGACAGCGGCGTCATGCACGTGATCACAGCACGCTTGCCCGTCATGTCCCGATAGCCTTTGAGGAAGCTGCGCAGCGCCTTGTGATAGGCGTCGTTGTACAGTTTTTCCACATGGAAGACGGGCACCAGACTGATGCGGCTGGCGCTTGCCTGTCCTGTCAGACCGAGGCGAGCGAGATCATGAAGGTGGGCAAGCCTGCGCTTAATAGACATCCTTGATGCCTCCGCAAGCTTCGACGAACTGCGCCTCGACATCCCAATTCAGAGGAAAAGCGATGGTCGGTTCCGTCTTGGCGGTCGAACGGCGCAGACCGCTTGCCCGCGCCAGAGGTCCATGGGCATTTGCGTTGGTTCGGGCAAACTGTGCTCCGACCTGTTTCATCGCGCGTGCGATCAGTGTGCCAAACTGGTGCGGTTTGTTGATCTCGTAGCCGCCGATGATCATGAGACGCAAGGGCACGCCTTTGATCGTCTTTCGCTGAACCTTCCCGAACAGGTAATTCGTCAGGTGATCCAACTCGAAAAAGCTGTCGTCTTGTCCGGATTTCCAAGCGGCGGTCTCACGCATATCGAAGGTGACCGACGTGTCGGGCACCATTTGCTCCAGAAGCATCCCTCCGTCGATCTGCCCAAGCAGACCCAAAGGGTTGCGTAAAAAAACGCAAGGCTGGTTCTCTGACAGGGTAAAGCCCAGTTTCTTGACAAAAATCGGGCCGGAATTGTGGTTGGGAAACCCGAAGATGAAGGCGCCTCCGCGAGTCTTGAGATCTTGTTGGGCGTGCTTGATGATTTTGGAGAAATAGCCGCGCCCGCCGTGCCCTTTGTGGGTCGCAGACATGCAGGATTGATACGCGATCCCGGTTTGACCTGCGCGATGGACCGAGTGCCCCATGAAGGCATTGAAGGCGACGAGGCGTCCGTCGTCATGAATACCGTAACCCACCGCTCCGCGCGGGGTATCGCGCAGAATGTGATCGAAAAGCGGTCCACTAAAATCGCCGAAAGCATGCTGTTGCAGCTCGAGGATTTTCTGCTTCTCGGTCTCCGATCCAAGGTCCATCGAGGCAACAACGGTCATGACGAGGACCGCCCGGCCTGCCAATTCGGATTGGCGCAATCGCAGGACGTTTGTCCGGGGGGCATGGAAAGCACGGTCTGGCCCATCACAGCCTCAGATCGCATTCGCCTGGGGAAAAGACGCTTTTGAGATCGTACAGCACATGGGTGTCACGGCCCATGTCGCGCAGGAAAGACATGCCGCGCTCACGGAACGTCTCATGCGCCACGGCAAGGATCACCCCGTCATAAGCGCCAGCCTCCGGGGTTTCGGTCAGGGAGATACCGTATTCGTGCATCGCTTCTTCCGCATCGACCCAAGGATCGTGAACGTCCACGTCTATGCCGTATTCGCGCAGCTCCGATACCACGTCCACGACACGCGTGTTGCGCAGGTCGGGGCAGTTTTCCTTGAAGGTCAGACCCAGGATAAGCAGCCGCGCGCCCTTGATTGTGATGCCCTTGCGGATCATCGCCTTCATCATCTGCCCCGCGACATAAGCCCCCATGCCGTCGTTGATCCGCCGCCCGGCGAGGATCACCTGCGGATGGTAGCCAATCGCCTCGGCCTTGTGGGTTAGGTAGTAAGGATCCACGCCGATGCAGTGCCCGCCGACGAGCCCCGGCCGGAAGGGCAGGAAGTTCCACTTCGTCCCCGCCGCTTCCAGCACCGCCTGGGTGTCGATATCCATCTTGTTGAAGATGATGGCCAGCTCATTCACCAGCGCGATGTTCAGGTCGCGTTGGGTGTTCTCGATCACCTTGGCAGCCTCGGCCACCTTGATGCTCTCGGCTTTGTAGGTGCCCGCGGTGATGATCTCGGCGTAGAGCGCATCGACTTTCTCAGCCACCTCGGGGGTCGAGCCTGAGGTCACCTTCTTGATGTTCGGCAGCCGGTGTTCCTTGTCACCCGGATTGATGCGCTCGGGGCTGTAGCCGCAGAAGAAGTCTTGGTTGAAGGTTAGGCCCGAGACGCGCTCCAGCACGGGCACACAGTCCTCCTCGGTCGCGCCGGGGTAGACCGTGCTCTCGTAGATGACGATGTCGCCTTTCTTAAGCACGCTACCCACGGTTTCCGATGCCTTGATGAGCGGTGTCAAATCGGGCCGTTTGTAGGCGTCGATTGGTGTCGGAACGGTGACGATGTAGATGGAGCAGTCGGCGATATCCAAGGTGTCTGTGGCAAAGCTCAGCTGCGTGGCGGTTGCCAGCTCTTCTGCTGTGGTCTCCCGCGTCCGGTCATGGCCATCCTTCAGTTCGGCGATCCGAGCTTGGTTAATGTCGAAGCCGACCGTCGGACGGAGTTTACCGAACTCTGCTGCAAGGGGGAGGCCAACGTAGCCGAGACCGATGACGGCGATCTTACGGGGCTCGTTACTCATACTCTGTTGCCTTTAGTTGATAGATCCTGCGTGATTCCAAATCAGAAAAGTACTTCAAAGCCGGTTTCTCGAAGAAAAGGTGGTAGATGATCCCACCTATCACACTGAGAAAGACACAGTTGAGGAAAGTAATCATCCACGAATCCCATGGGGCGCCCGCTCGGGCGATTAAAGACTGGAGAGGATTGTGTATAAGATATATGGCGTAGGAAGCGGCCCCTAGTAAAAGTGCCCAAGTAGGAACGCGAAGATCAAATCGAGCCTCTGCAAGCGCCAAACCAAGCACAACCGGTGCGAGACCGATACCGAAAAGTACTCGGTGCGCATCCGGAGTTAAGAAGAACATGATGCAAACCAATGTGCCTGTCGTTAAGGCTGCGGCCCATAGCTCATTAGGTATTTTGCGAGAAACCTTCGCCATCGCCATGCCTGCGATGAACTCCAGCGTAATGGGAGCGAGAAATGTTCTGATGATCGGCATGCCGTAGTCACCAGAAATCAGAAACATGCTACTAATCGTAACTGCCGCCCACGCTGTGACAAGAGTCCAAAAATAACGGGTCGCATAAAAAAGTAAAAAGAACAGATAGAACACCAGTTCAAAAGTCAGTGTCCACGCTACCGACAGTGCAGGCGGTTTATCACTGGGGAGTAATGTAAGTGATGTTAGCAGGCCCCAGTCTCGGTTACCCTCTGAGAGTCCCGGTAACAATAAGTATGCAACAATCAGTGCAGCGGAAACTGGTAGATACGGAACAAATATTCTCTTCAAACGTCGACCCAGATACCGGCGAGCCATGGAAAACGACCTTGTATCACTTCCATGCACATAGAAAATAATGAAGCCGCTAAGAACAAAGAAGAAATCGACACCAAGTGCTCCGAACGAGAACCAATGTCTCGTAGAACCAGACGTGAACGCGTTGCTGGAGAGTTCCGCGTGGTGGGCAACAACAGCAATTGCCGCTATGCCTCGACCAATTTCAAGGCTGGCTAACTTGTTAGTGCGAACCTTGTGACTGCCAGTGGGATCTACCGAAACCATCACTTCCCGTAATACTCCCGGAACCACGCCACGAACCGCGCGATCCCGTCTTTGAAATCCGTCTGCGGTCGATAACCCGTCAGCTCCTGCAACAGCGTCGCATCGGCCCAGGTCGCCGGGACGTCGCCTTTCTGCATGTCCATGTAGTTGCGCTCCGCTTTCTTCCCGAGCGCGTCTTCGATCGCGTCCACGAAGTCGAGCAGGCGCACCTTGTCGGAGTTGCCGATATTCACCACGCGGAAGGGCGCTGCCGGAGACAGCGAGTCCCATTCGGGGATGTCATCCCGTGAGGTCGGGCGCTCCGGCACCGCGTCGATCAGCAGGCGAATGCCGCGCACCAGATCGTCGACATAGGTGAAGTCGCGATACATGTCGCCATGGTTGTAGATGTCGATCGGACGATCATCGAGGATCGCATCGACGAACTTATAAAGCGCCAGATCTGGCCGCCCCCAGGTGCCGTAGACCGTGAAGAAGCGGAACATCGTCACCGGCAGGTTCCACAGATGGGCATAGGAATGGCCCATCGACTCGGTCGCCTTCTTGGTCGCGGCGTAGATGGTGAGCTGGGTGTCGGTCCTCTCGGTTTCGGTAAACGGCATCTCCTCATTGGCGCCGTAGACGGAGGAGGTCGAGGCCATGAGCAGGTGCTTCACCTCCAGCCTGCGCGCGGCCTCCATCACATTGAAGGTGCCGATGACGTTGGAGTCGAGATAAGCGCGGGGGTTTTCGAGCGAGTAGCGCACCCCGGCTTGAGCGGCGAGGTGGACGATGACGTCGGGCTGGAATTCATCCGCGAGCGCGTCGAAACTCGCCTGGTCTTCGAGCATCCCCTCCTTGGCCGAGAAGTTCTCGTTCTGGAGCAACATCGCATGGCGGCGCTGTTTCAGGGTGACGTCGTAATAGTCCGTCATCCCGTCGTAGCCCTGAACACGAAACCCTTCGGCGAGAAGGAGCTTCGCCAGATGGAACCCGATAAATCCGGCGGTGCCGGTAATGAGAACTTTTTGCATGTT
>NZ_CP021409.1 GCF_002504165.1 Pacificitalea manganoxidans | reverse complement strand
CCGTTGCGCAAACCGGGATACCAGCCATGAACCTCAAGGGCCTTTCCCTGTTTCAGCAGGTCGTCGTCACCGGCTCTCTGTCCGAGGCATCGCGGGACATGAACCTGTCCGTCTCCGCCGCCAGCCGCCTTTTGTCGCAACTGGAGGCCGACCTCTCGATCAGCCTGTTTTCCCGCCACCGGCGCGCCCTGACCCTGACCGAAGAAGGCACGCTGTTCTATCAACAGATTTCCAACACGCTGAACGGCATCGCGGAAATCCCCGGCATCGCCCGCGACCTGCACGCCCGCGCCCGCAACTGGCTGTCGGTGGTGACCGCCGCGCCGCTGGCCAACGGGCTGGTCGTGCCCACCATCGCCCGGCTGCGGGATCGCGCGCCGGACATGCACTGCACCCTGCATGTCGAAACCCGGTTCGAAATCGAAAGCAAGGTCGCCGCGCGCGGGTATAATATCGGCGTCATTTCTCTGCCTTTGCAGAACGAAATCATCCCCATCGACATCATGCCCGTCCTGCGCACCCGGCTGTGCGTGCTGATGCCCGACGATCACCCCCTCGCCCGCAAGGACACGGTCACCGTCGCGCAGCTGTCGCAGCAGCCTCTGGTGTCGCTCGGGGCTGGTCAGCGCTGGCGGAGCCGGCTGGACGAGATCATGGGTGCCGCCGGGTTGCGCCCTACCCTCGCCTTCGAAACCGGCTCGACACTGGTTGCCGCCGAAATGGTGCGCCACGGGCTGGGCCTGACCTTGGTCGATGCGGTGACCCTGCCTGCCCATACCCTGACCGGGCTGGCGCTGCGCCCGCTCGATGGGGAACATTGGATCACCTATGCCAGCCTTCATGCCAAAGGCCCCCGCGCCGCGCTGTGCGAGATGTTCCTCGATGCGATGTCCGACCATGTGGAGGAACGGCGCGCCACCGAAGAGCGCACCGCCGAACTCGTCTATCTCATCTGACGCAATTCAGCCGACAGCCCCCGCCCGAACGCTGCGGCGTCCAGCGCCATGCGGCGGCTGTCCCCGCAATAGGCCGCCGGGTCCAGCGCCCGCGTGATCGTGTCGGCATCCAGATGCCGGGCCAGATCCGCGTCGCCCACCAGCGCCTCCGCCGCCGTCAGCCCCGGCGCGGCATGTTCCAGCGCGTGATGGATCAGGTCATGTGCCTCGGCCCGGCCCGCCCGTGGCGCCAGCAGCATCATCAACCCCTCGGTGGCAATGGCCCCGCCCGTCAGCGCCGCGTTCTGCGCCATGCGTGGGGCGTCGATCTCGATCCGCCCCAGCAGCGCCTCGAACCGCTCCGCCATGCTCCACGCCAGCGGCACCGCCCGGTCCATGACCGATCCGATCAACTGGTTGCGGGCGCTGTCGCCTTCGTGGCTGGACCGGCCCGTTTCCATCGCCGGGACGGCCAGCCCGCGCAATTCGGCGGCATCGGCCAGCACCCGCACGACATATTTCGGGTTCACCTTATGCGGCATGGTAGAGGACCCGACCGTGCCCTTGTCCAGCGCCTCCGACACTTCGCCGATCTCCTGCGTCATCAGCAGGTAAAGCTCATCCGCGATCCGTTCCACGGTCATCGCCAGCAGCGACAGTTGCACGATGTAATCGGCGAACAGATCGTTGATTGCCCGGCCCGGCACCAGCAACGTGCCCAGCCCCAATGCAGCAGCCAGACGCTCGTTCAGCGCCCGCCCCTCGGCACCAAAGGCATGCATCGCCCCCACCGCGCCGCCAAACGGCAGAACAAACAGCCGCCGCCCGCCGCAATCCAGCCGGTCCACCGCGCGCCCGATCTCCTCGATCCAGCCCGCCACCTTGAAGCCAAATGTGATCGGCAGCGCATGTTGGCGGTTGGTCCGCCCGGCCATCAGCGTATCGGCATGGGTTTCGGCCAGCGCCGCCAGCCGGTCCAGACTGCCCGCCAGCGACAGGCGCAGCGCGGCGTCGGCCTCCCGGATCAGCAGGATGCGCCCCGTCTGCATGACGTTCTGCGTCGTCGCCCCCCAATGGACATAGGCCCCCTGCGGCCCGGCGGCCCCGGCCAGCAGCCGCGTCAGCGACAGGATCGGCGCATGGGTGATGCGCAGATCCGCCTCCAGCGCCTCGGTGCCGATGATCTCCAGCCGCGCGGCCTTGCGGATGGCGGGCCCGGCCTCGGCGGGGATCATCCCCATATCGGATTGCACCTCGGCCAGCGTGGCCTCTACGTCCAGCCACGATTGCCACAGGGTCTCTTTGGCAAAAAGCGTGGCGGGCTGAAGACGCTGGAAATGGTCCGGTTTCGACGGCTTCATTGGATCACCTGCGCGGTTTTGCTTTCGAAACGGGGCGCGGCAGCCAGCAGCCGCGCCGTATAGTCATTAGACGGATGGGTCAGCACCTCGGCGGCGCTCCCCTCCTCCACGATCTGGCCGCGATACATCACCGCGACCCGGTCGGCGGTCTCCCGCACCACGGCCATGTCATGGGTGATGATCAAGCAGGTCAGCCCCAGTTCGGCGCGCAGATCGTCGAGCAGCGCAAGGATCTGCGCCTGCACCGAAACATCCAGCGCCGAGGTCGGCTCATCGCAGATCAGCGCCTGCGGCTTGGTCACCAGCGCCCGCGCGATGGCGACCCGCTGCCGCTGCCCACCGGACAACTGCGACGGATAGGCATGCAGCAGCCGCGCGGGCAGGCGGACATGCTCCATCGCCTCCTCCACGGCCGCCAGCCGCGAGGCCCGGTCCCCCTCGTCGCGCAGAACCAGCGGTCGCGCGATGATCTCTGCCAGCCTCCGGCGCGGGTTGAGCGAGGTATAGGGATCTTGGAACACCGGCTGCACGAACCGCGCGCGCGCCGTCGGATCAAGCTCCGCCAACGGCTTGCCCAGCATCGACACCTCACCCGATGACGGCGCGTCGAGCCCCAGCAGGATCCGCGCCAGCGTCGACTTGCCCGAGCCGCTCTCTCCGATCAGCGCCAGCGTCTCGCCGCGCTGCACCGACAGGCTCACCCCGTCCAGCGCCTTGACCTCCCGCTTTGGGCCGAACAGCCCCTTGCGCGAGGCAAAGACCCGCGTGACGTCGCGCGCCTCGATCACCACATCGCCCGCAGCAACGGTCGGGCGCGGCGGCGCGTCCAGTCGCGGGATCGCGGCCAGCAGGGCCTTGGTGTAGTCATGCTGCGGCGCGAACAGAACATCGGACGCGGCCCCCTGCTCCACCAGCGCGCCATGATACATCACCGCCACCCGGTCCGTGCGCTGCGCCACCACCGCCAGATCATGCGAAATCAGGATCAGCCCCATTTCGCGCTCGCGCCGCAGATCATCCAACAGGTCGAGGATCTGCGCCTGCACGGTGACATCCAGCGCCGTTGTCGGCTCATCCGCGATCAGCACATCGGGGTCCAGCATCAGCGTCATGGCGATCATCACCCGCTGCCGCTGCCCGCCCGACATCTGGTGCGGATACTGGGTCATCCGCGCATCCGCATCCGGGATGCCCACGCGGTCCAGCAGGGCAACCGCCTTCTCGCGGGCCTGCGCCGGGCGCATCCCCCGCGCCACCGCGCCCTCGGTCATCTGCCGCCCGATGGTGTAAACCGGGTTGAGCGAGGTCATCGGCTCCTGAAAGATCATCCCGATCCGCGGTCCCGCGATGTCTGCCGCGAACCGCGCATCCTCCAGCGAAGTAAGGTCGAGCCCGTCAAAGCCCAGCGTCTTGGCCTTGACCCGCGCCACCCGCGGCAGCAGCCGCATCAGCGCCAGCGCGGTCATCGACTTGCCCGAGCCGCTTTCCCCGACGATCCCCAATGCCTCGCCGCGCTCCAGCGACAGCGACACGTCGCGCACCACGGGCATCGGCCCGCCCGGCAGGTCCAGCGTGATGGTCAGATCCGTTATCTCGATCAGGCTCATGCGTTGCGTCCTTCCGGTGAGGTGATGTCGCGCAGCCCGTCGCCCATCAGATTGGCCCCGATGACCAGCGCGAACAGGCACAGCCCCGGCAGAACCACCAGCCAAGGCCGATAGAACATCGCCTGCTTGCCCTCGGCGATCATCAGACCCCAGCTTGGCGTCGGCGGCTGGATCCCCACGCCCAGAAAGCTCAGCGAACTTTCGGCAAGGATCGCGATCCCCAGCTCAAAGGTGAAAATGACGATGATCGCGCTCATCAGGTTAGGCAGGATCTCGTGCCACAGGATCTGGCGCGGGCTCGCCCCCGCCGCCACGGCGGCCAGAACGTAATCCTGCGACCGGATGCGCTGCGTCGCGGCCCGCGTCACTACCAGATAATAGGTCCAGTGCAGCACCCCCACGATGCCGATCACCACCCAGATCGACGGCCCGATGATGAACACCAGCGCCATCGCCAGAAGCAGCCCCGGCAGCGCCAGCTGCGCGGTCAGCAGGAAGCTCACCACATGGTCGACCCAGCCGCCAAAATACCCCGCCAGCACGCCCAGCGTCACACCGATCACCAGACCGACGGTCGCCGCCCCCAGCCCGATCGTGATCGACACCCGCGTGCCGTAAATCAACCGGCTCAGGTAATCGCGCCCGTTCTGGTCGGTGCCCAGCAGGTGCTCCCACCGGCCGCCCTCCACCCAGACCGGCGGCAACATCCGCGACGACAGCGATTGCGCGTAGGGGTCATGCGGCGCGATCAGCGGGGCAAAGATCGCGACCAGCGCGATCACCCCGATCAGCCCGGCCCCGATCAGAAACCCGGTATGGCCGAACAGCCGCTGGCGAAAAATCTGCGCCGGGGTCGGCGCGCCGGTCTCCGCCTCCGGGGCGGCGGTCATCTGAACATCCGTTTGGGTCATCCGATCCGTATCCTCGGGTCAAGCGCCGCATTCAGAATGTCGGCGAGCAGGTTCATGGCGACAAAGACGATGGCAAAGACAAAGATCAGCATCTGCACGGTGGGAATATCCGCCCCCAGAATGCTCTCCAGTGCCAACCGCCCAAGGCCGTTGATGGCGAAAATGCTTTCGGTGATGACCGAGCCGCCGAACTTCTGGCCCAGTTGCACCGCCAGCACGGAAATCACCGGCAGGATCGCGTTGCGCAGGGCGTGTCGGCGCAGCAGCGACCAGCCGCGAAACCCTTTGGCCCGTGCGGTGCGGATGTAATCCGCGCCCATCACCTCGATTAGCCCGGTGCGCGTCAGCCGCATCACCGCAGGCACCGAAGACGCGCCCAGCACAAAGGCGGGCAAGACGAAATGCCGCCATGTGTCATCGCCCGATACCGGGAAGATCGGCACCATCACCCCGAACAGGATGATCATGATCAGCCCCAGCCAGAAATTCGGCACCGCCTGCGCCGAGACGGCCACGCCCAAGGCAAAGCGGTCGATCCACGAATTGGGGTTCAGCGCCGCCAGCGCGCCCAGCGGAATGGCGATCAGGATCGTCACCGCCAGCGCGGAAAACGCCAGCGTCAGCGTCTCGTCCGCCCGGTCCGCCACCAGCGAGGCCACGGGTTTGTGCCAGTAATAGCTTTCCCCGAAATCGCCTTGGACGACGCCGCCCAGCCAGTCGAAATACCGAACGGCCATGGGCCGGTCGAGCCCGTAACGCGCGCGGATCGACTCCACGACATCCGGGGTGGCGTCCTCGCCCGCGATGGCCTGCGCCGGATCGGCGGCCACGTTGAGCAGCAGAAACGCCGCGAGCGACACGGTAAAGGCCACGGCAATGGCCAGCAGCCCGCGAAGCGCGATATAGCGCAGCATGATGGGTTCCTCCGTTGCGGCAAGGGGCCAGTGCAGCCCCCTGCCCTACGCGGTCAGCGTGTTACTTCCAGCTTGCGTTCTGCAACCGCGGAAGCCCGTCCGGGTCGGTGGGAAACACCAGATCCGGCGATGTCAGGTAATTGGCGGAATAGGAAAACAGCGGTGCCCAATAGGCGTCGTCCGCGATTTTGCCGATGGCCTCCGAATAGATCGCCTTGCGCTGTTCCTGATCGGCGGTTTGCTCCGCAGACAGCACCAGCTCCGCCAAGTCCTCGTCGCCCGACATGTTGCGGTCGCTTTCCAGATCGAAATGGATCCGCGCAATGGCCGCCGTGTCAGCAGTGCCGCCCGACCCCCAAGTGCCGAAATAGGCCGGGATTTCGCGTGCCGCCCGCGCTTGGTTCAGGCTCTCCAGCTTGACGTAGCGCAGGTTCACATCGATCCCCACCGCCGTCAGATCGGAGGCCACGGCCTCGGCCGCCGCCTTGTCGCGATAGGCCCAAAGCTCCAGATCGAACCCATCGGGGTAACCCGCCTCCGCCAGCAGCGCCTTGGCCTTCTCCGGGTCATAGGGGTAGGCGGTCGCCGCCTGATCGCAGCCGAACTGCGCCGGATGACAGGCAGTGTGGATCGCCTCAGCCGAGCCGCCGATCAGATATTGCGCCATTTCCGACGTGTTGAGCGCGTGGTTGATCGCCTGCCGCACCTTGACGCGGGTCAGCGGTCCATCGGGATCGGTATAGCCATGTGCGTCCAGCACGATGAACCCGACCCGCAGATCAGGCCCGCTCAGATGCTGCGCCATCGGCGTCCCGCCAAGGCTTTCGGCCAGATCCAGCGGCACCTTGAACATCCAGTCGATCCCGCCGGACATCAATTCCGCCTGCTGCGTGCCCACATCGGGGATGTTGCGCACCACGACAGTCTCGATTGCAGGCGGGGTGCCGAAAAACCCGTCATACCGTTCCAGCACCAGTTCCGTGCCGGGCTCGAAACTCACCACGCGGTAGGGTCCGGTGCCGATCAGATCGCTGGCCATCGCATCGCGGTCGATGGCGCCCTCCGCGCCATAGGTGCCCGCCTTGCGCAGCATGATTCGGTTCGCCATGTCGCGCAGCACCAGCGGATACACCGATTTCAGATGAAAGCGCAGGCTGTGCGGCCCCGTCACCTCGGCCCGGTCCAGCCAGCGATCCACCACGCCCGTCGCGTTCGACTCGCTCTCGGGGCTGGCGATCCAGTTATAGGTATAGGCCACGTCCTCCGCCGTCAGTGGCGTGCCATCGTGGAACGTCACATCGTCGCGCAGCGTCAGGTCCAGTGTCGTTTCATCGACCCAGTCATACCCGGTCGCGATCGCGGGACGGAATTCCTGCGTCACCGGATCGAGGTCGAACAGCGTCGCATCGGTCAATTGCGCCAGAATGATATATTCGCGCTTGGTGGTGTAATTGTAATCGAGGTTCAGGATTTCTTCGGTCATGGCGACGCGCAGGGTGTCGTCGTCCGGTCCGGCGAAAAGCGGGGTGGCGGCAGCCAGCGCAAAGGCGCCCGCTGCGCAGAAGCCGCGCAAACGTTGAATGGTCATGATGTCCTCCCTTTGACGTCGTCAGGCTAGCAAGGCTCGATCTGTGCTAAAATTGCAAAGATCGTCACTATTGTTGCAAACGCCGCAAACGTCAGACTCCCGCAGCAATCACCTCGATCCGGCGCACACTGGGGTCAAGCGCGCTATAGGCCGCCAGAAGCTGCGTCATCAGATGCGTGCTCACATAGCCCGCGACAAAGCGCGACGGGGCCGCCAGCGTCACGCGTCCGTCCTCATGCGCCATTTCGGACAATTGCCCGAACCACGCGTTGGTCAGTGCGGGCGCTTCAGCATGCAGCCGGGTCAGCACCTGTGCCCATAGCCCGTCGGCCACACCGCCGCGTCCGCGCGTAGTCAGCGGCTGGAATGGAATGACATTCGGATCGGGGGCCGCGCCCGGCCCTTCTGACGTCCCTGCCCCGCCGTGACGTGCCTGCATCCGCGCCGTGAAATCCGCACCAATCGTGTCCCAGCTATCCGCCGTTCCCGACAGCACCGCATCCAGATCGAAAGCATAGACCGTCACCCGGCCCTTCACCCCCGCGCGCTTGACCTCCAGCCAGCCCGCGCTGCGCATCCGCGCCATTTCGCGTTTCACCGTGCGTTCGTCCACCGACCACAGCCGCGCGATCTCGGCCCGGCCAATGGACAATTCGTTGATCTGCCAATTGTAGCGCGTGGTAATCAGAACGATGAGCCGCAACATCAACCGCTGGCGATGCTTATCCCCGGCCAATGCCGAAACCCCGAGCGCCGACAGAATGTCGTATTTCAGGGCCGACGCATTGCGTCCGACCGGTTTCGCCACCTGCATGACCTGCTCCGCTTCGCTCGTCGGGCGCCCTGAACATGCCGGACCTGTCCCCGCCGCCGGGATCGTCCCGGATTCCGGCGCGGCGCTGGCCCGTCCTGTCATGGTGCTGGCCTGACTGTCTGCCCCATCTTTTGCCCGGTTTGACCGTCTTGCCAACGCTTTTCCGAGCTTGTCGCCAATTTGCGTCCAACGCTCCGATTCTGTCAAGCGATCGTGTTCTGCCGCCGGTTGCAGCCCGGACCCCCTTACCCCTTTCAAAATATGAAAGTGGTGAAGGTATAGGTGATGGGGGACATACTGGATGACCCCCTATCGACCCGAAATGTCCCCCTATCTGTGGATTTTGGGCCGGGGGTGTCCCCCAATATGTTGCGTCTTTGAGGCGTTCAGGCCCCCTGCCCCGCCGGGATCGCAGACCGCCGCGCACCGAATCGCCAGACGCGCCCGCTGCGTTGATTTCTTACCCGTGGGTAAGGTCCGCGCAGCGATGTCAGGGATGATAATAGGTTTTGCGTCATTCGCAAATAAGTCGTAAATGGGAAAAAAACACGAAAATCCGTTTTGCGAGGCACAGCATGTATACCCACGAAGATCTCGGCATCCTGCAGAACCGGTCCCTGAAGCTTCAGGGCTGGATCCGGCAGCAGACCTTTTCCCCCGGACTGGAGAAGCAGCTGCGCCGCTTTTCGTCGTGGGAGGTGGCGGAGCTGATCTTTCGCATCAACCAGTCGACCTTCCGCGGGAAGCTCGCCGCCGATCCCTCCCTCCCCGCGGGCGAGGTCGAACAGGAAGGTCGGCAGCGCTGGTTCTCGCTCGAAGAGATCAACGAGCTGCGCCGCCGGTTGAAGATCAACAAGCGCAGCCTGATGCCCGCCCGCCCCGCCGGGCGCCGGGCCGTCCGCGCGGCGGTCGCCAATTTCAAGGGCGGCGCGGGGAAGTCGACGGTCGCGCTGCATTTCGCCCATGCCGCCGCTCTGGATGGCTACCGGGTGCTGGTCGTCGATTTCGATCCGCAGGCGACGCTCAGCCATTCGCTCGGCCTGACCGACGTGTCCGAGGAACACACCGTCTGGGGCATCATGGCGCGCGACCTGATCCGCGAAACCGAACGCATGAACGCGGGGCCCGTGGGCGCGGAATCCGGCGCCGCCCTGCCCCAGCGCCACCTGCCTGCCGCGATCACCGAACTGGGTCTGGGCGATCTGCGCATCGGTGACTTCATCAAGCCGACCTCGTGGCCGACCATCGATGCGATCCCGTCCTGCGCCAACGCGGCCTTTGTGGAATTCGCCTCCGCCCAATATCGGCACCTGAACCCGGACTGGTCGTTCTTTGCCGCCGTGTCGCGCTACCTCGACCAGATCCCTGATGACAGCTACGACATCATCATCTTCGATTGCCCGCCCGCCATTGGCTATCAATCGATGAACGCGGTCTTTGCCGCCGACATCCTCTATGTGCCCTCGGGGCCGGGCTATTGGGAATATGACAGCACCACATCCTTCATCGGGCAGCTGTCCGAGGCGCTGGAGGATCTGTCCGCCGGGTTCGACCAAACCTTACCCACGGGTAAGATTTCGCTGCCCAAGGCCTTCTATGATGTGCGCTTCCTCCTGACACGGTTCGAGACCGGAAACGAGCTTCACCGCGCCATGCAGGACGCGTTCCGTAAGGTCTGGGGCGAGCATGTCACCGACAACCCGGTGGAAATGACCCGCGCCGTCGAACAGTCCGGACGGTTCCTGAACTCGGTCTACGAAATGGATTACCGGGAAATGACCAGAGAGACCTGGCGCAGAGCGAGATCTACATTCGATTCAGCCTATGAAGAATTCCGCCAGACCGTGCAGGACGCATGGACGCAGATGGAGGCGAACCAATGAGCAAGAAACGCCGGATGTTCGACATCGACATTCCCACGATGGACGAAATGGAAGTGGGCAAGGTGCCCGACCGCGCGTTGCGGCGCGGGCCGATGGCCTCGGCCATCAACGAAAACGCCAGTTCCCTGCGGGACCGCAAAGCGGCAGAGGATACGATCCGCGAGGAAAACGACCGGCTCGCGGCGGAGTTCGTCCGGCTGAAACGCGACGGGCTGATCACCGACCGCATCGCAATCGATGACGTGGTGACCGAGCGGCTGCTGCGCGATCGCAAGCCGGGCGTGGATGACGAACTGGAGGAATTGAAAACCTCGATCCGCGAAATCGGTCTGTCCAACCCGATCCGCGTCGAGGCCCGCCCCGATGGCCGCTACGAACTGATCCAAGGCATGCGCCGCCTGATGGCCTATCGCGCGCTGTCCGAGGAAACCGGCGATGACGCCTTTGCCCGCATCCCCGCAGGCATCGTCCCGATGGAGGCCGAAACCAGCACCAGCTACCGGCGCATGGTGGATGAAAACCTGATCCGCAAAGACATCTCATTTGCGGAGATGGCGACGCTCGCGCGGCGCTACGCGGACGATCCGGCCAACGAATGTTCCGATGTCGCGGACGCGGTGAAGCGGCTGTTCAAATCCGCCAGCTACACCAAGCGCAGCTATATCCGCGCCTTTGCCGAATTGCTGGCCAAGCTGGATAAGGTGCTGGAACACCCGCAGGAGATTTCGCGCAACATCGGCGTGGAATTGAAACGCCGGATGGATCGCGATGACGGGTTGGCGGGCCGTGTGGCGATGGCGCTGCGGGCGGAGCCGGGCCGCGATGCCGCGCGCGAAAACGAGATCCTGCGCAGCTTTGCCGAAGGGGCAGGGACCTTACCCACGGGTAAGGTTTCGACCGCGCCCGCGCGTCCGCGTCAGGCCAAAACCACGTTTCAGGTGCCTTCGGGCAGCGGCATCGCCAAATGCAGCGCATCGCAGGGGCGGCTGGAATTGCGCGACGAGCGGGATTTTTCGTCCATCGAACGGCGGAAATTGGAACAGGCACTGGCCGCGTTTTACGCCGCGCTCGACAGTTGAGGCGCAGCCAAAATCTTACCCACGGGTAAGGTTTTGCCTGGGTAAGACCGCAGCCGGGTAACATACAGGGCAGGGCGCACGCCCGCCATGAGCGCAGCAAAAAGGGCCGGCCCCACGGGGGGACCGGCCCTTCTCATGTGCCGTTGGGTCACGCCGGGCGGTTGGGTCCAAGCGTCTCCAGCATCGGGCCCAGATGCGCCTCATAGGCGCGCCATTTCGCAACCGACGTCGTATAGATCGGCTGCCGCACCTGTGTAACCGAGGCCGTGCGCACCGAGCGCTTGGTTTCGTGCGGGGTCAGGCAGGCTTCGTTCCAGTCCAGCCCGCACCAATCCACCAGCCGCCGTGCCTGCGGCTCGAAATCCGACACCAGCGTTTCATATTCGATATCCATGAACGCATCACCGGGCAGCACGCTGCGCCAGTGATCCATCAACCGGCGATAGGCATTGTAGTAGCGGGCCATCTCCACCTGATCGTAACTATGCAACTGCGCGCGGTCGAACAGCCGGGTGAAGCAACTGACACAGGTGTCCATCGGATCGCGCACCGTATGCACGATCCGCGCGTTGGGCATCAGCGCATGAATCAACCCAAGGTAGATAAAGTTCGCGGGCATCTTATCGGTCACACGGGGGCTGTCATCGCTGCGGCGCGCCAGCCCATCGACATAGCTCTGCGCCTTGGCCCCGAACGCATCCGGCGTCAGCCGGGTCACCACATGCGGATAGCGCGCTTCGGGGTCGCCATTGTCGAGCGGCAGCAGCCGTTGCAGATCATGCAATTCGCCCGCGCCATGCACATCGGGATGACTGGCAAGGATCGTTTCGGTCAGGGTCGTGCCCGACCGCGGCATTCCCAGCACGAAAATCGCCCGGTCCGAGGTGATCGCCCCCTGCCGCAGCCGGGCGATCATGTCGGCGTTCATCACCTCGATGATGTGGTCGACCTTGTCCTCGAACTGCTCCGCGTGATGCTCGATCGTCGTGCGCTTTAGCTCCGCGCCGCGGGCGTAATGGGGCCATGCCTCATCGAACCGTTTCTGATCCTCGTAACCCTTGGCCAGCGCATAGTGCAGCGCGATGGCACGCGGGGTGGCCATGCCGTCCAGATCCTCTGCCGCGGCCTCCAGCGCCGCCATTGCCGGATCATCCGCGCCGACCTTGGCCAGCCGCACCAGCGCCAGATGCCCGCCGAAATCGTCGGGCTGCGCGGCGATGGCTCGCTCAAAGATGCTGCGCGCGGTGTCGGCGTCGCCCATCTCCATTGCCTGATAGCCCAGCGACAGCAGCGCGCGGTGCAGATCGGGCTCTAGCTCCAGCGCCCGCTCGAACGCCTGCTTGGCCCGGTCGCTTTCGCCCAGTTCGCCCAGACAGACGCCCGCCTGATGATGGGCGATGGCGCTTTGCGGGTCGATCTTGACCGCCATCGCGGCGATGGCCAGCGCCTTGTCGACGTGGTTTTTCTGCTGGATCACCTGACTGAGCGAGACATGCGCCGAGACGTGTTTGGGATCAACGGTGATCGCGGTGCGCAGGGCGCGTTCGGCATTGTCCAGATCCTCGCGCCGCAAATGGGCGCGCCCGATCACTGCGTGGATTTCCGCAGGCACGGCAGGGCGCACGCGGACATAGGGTTCCAGCAGGCGCAGCGCCTCGTCCGCGCGGTCATTTTCCACCAGCACGGTGCCGAGGTTGGAGACGATTTCGTCATCGGCGGGGGCCATCCGCTGTGCCCGGCGGTAATGGTCGATGGCCGTGGGCAGGTCGCGGCGGTCGCGGGCGATGGAGCCCAGATTGTTGATCGCGCGCGGCTGCGCCGGGTCGATTTCGAGCGCTGCGATCTGCGCGGCTTCCGCCCCGTCCAGATCGCCCGCCTCGTAAAGCGCGATGCCCAGATTGGCGTGGGTCACCGCCAGATGCGGACCGGCCTCGACCGCGCGGCGCGCCGTGTCAACCGCGCCCGCCCCGTCGCCCGCGCGGCGGCGCATTTCGGCGAGGTTCGCCAGAAACACCGGATGCCGGGGATGAGACGCCACGGCGCGTTCCATCAACCCTACCGCACCCGCCGCATCGCCCTGCGCCAGCGCCGTCGCAGCCGCAAGGTTCAGCGCGTCGGCATTGCCGGGCTGTGATTTCAAAACCGCGTCGAGCACCTTGGCCGCTGGCTGCAACCGCCCCGCGCCGTAATGCGCACGCGCATGTTCGATCGCTTGGGCAGGCGACATTTTGACAGTCTGGGTGGGCTGTGCGGCCATTCTCGTAAACTCCTCGCAAACACTGCGCGGGAGCGTGGCGCGAAAGCCGCCGGGATGCCAGCGAAACCGCCACTGTGGCAAAATAGCGTCGTCGAGGGGTCGGCCCGGATGTTGCAGAAATATCGTTAGGGCATTAACGAAGTTGTAACGTAAGGTAACAATCGGCGGAAACCGTCTCCGCGCGGGCAAGATAACAAGTTTGGATCGAGAGTAATCATAATGAACGTTCAAGTAATCCGACAAGCGAACCATGGTGGCCGGATGACCAAGTGGAAGGGCCGCGCCGCGTCAATCGCGCCAGCCCTGCTTTCGGTGTCAGTGATCGCGCTTGGCGCAGGTCTGGCCGATGCACAGACGGTGATCTCGACCGAACTGACGACACCTCAGACAATAGATGTCGACGAAGACGTCACCGTCACCAGCACCGGCTCGGTCCGGCTGGTCGGTGAGGACAGTGAAGAAGCGATCGAAATCGATGTCGACGATTACACCTCGGACGTTCTGATCGACGGCTCGCTGCTCTACCTCGGCGGCACCGCCAGCGACTCAGCAAACGGCCTCCTGCTTCAGGGCGATCTGTCCGGCACGATCACGAACAATGGGTTGATCAAGGTTGACGTCGCAGACGACGACGATGTGGCCGTTTACGGTATCCATGTCGAAGGCGATGTAAGCGGCACCATTACGAACAACGGCACGGTTGATGTCTATGGTGCGGCGACCGACGACTTTGTCAGCGCGGTCGGGATCGACGCCGACGGTGTGCTGTCGGGCACGATCCGCAATGACGGCGTTATCACCGTCGAGGCGCGCGAAGTGACCGACGAGGCCTATGCTTGGGGCATTTACGTCGGCTCCGTCGCGAGCACGGCACTGATTGAAAATAACGGCACGATCTCGGCGCAGGCGTATACGTTCACCGACAGCGAAGCCAGCGCCTATGGGATCGAGGTTCACAGCGACCTCGTTGCTGGCGCGCGGATCATCAATAATGGGGTGATCGAGGCCGAAGCGGAATCCAACAGCTCGGATGCTTATGCTTTTGGCATCAGCGTGAACGGCGACGTTGAGGGTGATATCACGAACACGGGCACTATTTCCGCGCTCGCCATGGGGGGGACCCCCGCAGATACCCAAGGCGCCTACGGTGTGTTTGTTGACGGTCTCGTGTCCGGGACTGTCGTCAACACTGGCACGATCAAAGCAGATGTCGAAACGTTCGACGACAACGATTACGTAGAGGTTTTCGGGATCTATGTCGCAGGCGTTGAACCCGAAGACGAGAGCAGGGTCAGCCTGACCTCCACCGGTCGGATCGACAACAGCGGCACGATCGAGATCAGCGTCGATGTCGAAGGTCTGACCGACACCAGCACGATCGCCGGTATTTATGCCGACGGCGACATGGATGGTGTGATCGTCAACAGTGGCAGCATCTTCGTCACGGCGGATGTCCGTGATATTTCCGAGTCCCCGCTATTCGTTCACGGCATCGGAGTTGCGGGCGCCTTGAATGGCACGCTGACGAACAGCGGTGACATTGTAATCAACGTCTCTGCCGAAAACGTGGACACTACTGAAGCAGCGATTACCGTGCTTGGCCTTGGTGTCGAGGATGAGGTCTCCGGCGCCATCGTCAATTCTGGCACCATCGATGTAAATCTGACCGTGACCGCGTCCGAGACGGCCACCTACGTAGATGTTTTCGGCATCGTCGCCGGCGATATCGAGAGCGGCGGTTCGATTTCGAACTCCGGCACGATCAGCGCCTCGCTCGATGTCTTTGCATCGAGCCTTTCCTCTAGCGCCAGCGGCACGGCGACCGGCATTCTGGTCGGCGATGTCGACGGCGTCGTCTCGAACACCGGCAGCATCAGTGCGATTGCCTCGGTAAATGGCTCGGCGACGACCGGGCTCTATGCCTATGCCTACGGCATCGAAGCTGAGCAGGTTGACGGATCGATCATCAGTTCCGGCTCGATCACGGCCTCCGCGACGGCGTCGGGAACAGCGACCAACGATTCCATCTTTGCCAGCGCCTATGGTCTTGATTTGAGCGATGTGACTGGGACGGTTGCAAATAGCGGCGCGATCAACGCAACGGCGATGGTTTCGGGTTTTTCCCTGAGAGGGCTAAGTGCATCTGCTTATGGTATCGAACTTGATAACTTGAGCGTCGGTGCGGTCGTGTCCAACACCGGCACCATCGAGGTTATGGCCTCGGTCGACGGAACCGGAATTGCGACATCTGAAACCAGAGCCACGCTTTCCGCCAGCGCCTATGGGATCGAAATGGGTGCCATAAACGGCCAAGTTTACAACAGCGGCAGCATCGACGCGCAGGCTTCGGTCACCGGATGGACCAAAGACGAAATTTCCGGGTATGCCTACGGTATTGAAACCAATTCGATCGCAGAGGGCGCGATCTTGCAAAATGACGGCTCCGTGTCGGCATCGGTGATGATCGATAGCTGGTCCACGGACGCCTCGATCGACGCCAGCGCCTACGGCTTGGAAATCGGCACCATCAACGGCACCGTCGTCAATAACGGCTCGATCGATGTGTCGGCGTCTGTCGCAGGCACGGGTGCGACCGGTATGGGCGTTTGGGCCTATGGCATTGAGATGAGCGGGATCAACGCGACCGGCGCGCTCAGCAATTCGGGTTCTATCGCTGTTGAGGCAATGGCACAGGGCTATGCCGAGACCGACACGATCAGTGCCTATGCTGGCGGCATCGTGACGGGCACGTCCATTAACGGAACGCTGATGACCTCCGGCTCCGTCGACGTCACCGCGATGGTCGACGCCACGGCGTCCACCGGGATTTACGGCTATGCGGAAGGCATCTCGGTCAATCAGGTGAATTCGGGCTCCGTGCTGAGCAATAGCGGGACGATTTCCGCGACGGCGCAGGTCGAGGGCATCCTGACGACGGAATTCCAAAGCAATGACGAGCAGAACCCGTCGTTCGGCGAGCGCGGTTGGCCGGGGATCTACGGCACTGCCGCTGGCTTGGCGCTCTATGACGTCGAGGGAGAGGTAAACAACACCGGGACGATTTCCGCCACGGCTCAGACCAGCGGTCTGATCGCGGTCGATCTGGACGGTGAGCTCGACTTCGAAGGGCTCGACGATGATGATCGTGCGTACATCGCGTTCATCGTACCGTTCTTGCTGCAAGAGGGTTTCGGAAGCTCCGTAAGCGCAAGCATCCCGTTGCTCTACGCCAATGCGACCGGCGTGTCTGTCGGTGACGTCGAGGGTGAGCTTCTCAATAGCGGCACGATCATGGCCTCTGCCTCGGCCGAGGGCACGGCGCCGTTCGTGATCGCCGAGGCGGTCGGGCTTGCCACGGATGACGTTGGGATCGATGGCATCGTAGACAACAGCGGCTCCATCCTTGCCGATGCGACTGCAGCGGCGGGCAGCAGCGCGCTTCTGCTGCTTGCGAATGCAGGCGGTATGGATCTGGACGTCGTCGATGGCACTGTGACCAACAGCGGGCAGATCGAGGTTACGTCGTCCACGAGCAACGAGGAAAACTCGATCGTTGGTGGACGTGCGGATGCGCGCGGCGTCACTGTGAACACCGTCAGCGGCACCGGTCTGGTAACGAATACCGGGACGATCAGCGCCACGGTTTCGGACAGCGATCTGTTCGCAGGCTTCCTCGACGGTGAGGGCATCTTCTTCGGACCGACGAGCGACTTCGGCTTCATCTTGCCGGGCGCGACCGGTCTGGCCATCAACACGCTTGATGGGGAGTTGTTCAATAACGGCGCCATCGTGACGGACTATAACGGCGATGTCGGTCTGGCGGTTTATGTCGGCGGCGGCACCGGGTCGGCGGAGTTTGAAACCAGTTCGTTCTTTGCCGGGCATCTTGTGCTGGGCAACGAGCAGCTGACGGTCACGTCAGTGGATAACTCGAACTCCATCTACTGGACCTTCGACGAGATCCCCGCGACCGTCATCCTCGACGACAGCGATGGTCCGCAGCTTTACCGCAGCGAGGACGGCAGCGTCGTTGCCACCGTCGCCAATGCGGGCGCGGCTATTCCGGGGCAGGTTGCCGCGGATGTTGCCGGGCTGGGCTTTGGCTCTGTCGCGGCGCTGCTGTCTGGCGCTCCGGCACCGGGTGCCATCGTGTCGCGCAGCGTGACGGAAACGTCGCGTCTGTCGACCGGCGGCGTGGTGCGGGAGGCTCCGGCCTCGGCACCGGCGGCAAGCCCGATGGGCAGCCGGGGGATGGTCTTTGTGCAGGGCGACTATGTGTCCCGCACGGTCGAAGACGATCAGAACCGCGATCTCGATTACGACATTTCGGGTCTGACCGCGGGCTACATCAACCGGCTCGACAACGGGATCGGCTACGGCGTGTCGCTGAGCGGCGTGCGGGCGGACGGGACCGTTGACACCACGCTGGGCGAAGAGGGCGTCGACTCCACCGGTGTGGTGCTGGGCCTTTACGGCAACACGGCCTTGGGCGGTGGCGCTGCGCTGACCTTCGGGGCGAGCTTTGGCCGTCTGTCGAACGAGGGCACACGTCTGGTCAACGACAACCTCACCCCCGGCGGCGTGGCGGAGATCGAGGGCGACTATGACTCGAGCTTCATCAGCCCGGCGGTCGAACTGTCCTACGCGATGCAGAGCGGCAATATGCTGATCCGGCCCTATGCCGGCTACCGCTACACCCGCCTGAACGTCGATGGCTACACCGAGTCCGGCGGCACCGGCGCGGTGACCTATGACGATCGCGACATCGACGTGTCGGACTTCACCATCGGTGTGGATGCCTCCACGCAGGCGGGCTCCGGCGTGCTGACCGGGTCGCTGGAAGTGCTGCATCGCGAGGTGAGCGATGACGGCGCCAACGTGAACCTCTTTGGCACCGATGGCACGATCGCCTCGGCTGCGACCGACTTCACCGCGGTGGAGCTTGGCCTTGGCTACGGGATCGAGCTTGGCACCGGCGGGATCGACGTGAAAGCGTCGGGCCTGTTCGGCAACGAGGGCGTGTCGGGTTACGGGGTATCGGTGGGCTACCGTGTTTCGTTCTGATCTGACCAAACGGATGGCGGCGCTTGCTGCCGCCATCCTTCTCACCACCACGGCACCCGGTTCTGCGCAGGAGGCCCCGCGTGTGGGGCAGACCTTTGGGGATTGGGTGTTCGACTGCACGGCGCTGTCGGAAACGGCGAGCCGGTGCCAGTTGAAGCAGACGATGGTCACGCCGGGCGAGGCCCGCCGGGCGGTGGCGCAACTGACGCTGATGCCGGGCGCAGAAGGGCAGGGGCCGGCATTGTCGGTATTGCTGCCGCTGGGCCTGATCATTCCCGCAGGGGTCAGCGTCGCGGTTGACGACGACACGCCGCTGGCGATGACATTGCTGCGCTGTGTCGCGGCAGGCTGCGTGGCGCAACGGGCGCTGAGCGCCGAAGACGTGGCGGCGCTGCGGGCGGGAACGGTTCTGAAGATCCGCTTTGCCAATGTGCCGGGACGCCAGATCACGCTGGACGGGTCGCTGAAAGGCGTCTCTGCCGGGCTGGACGCGACGGGTTGGGACAGCTGACCTGACAACCCCCGGATGAGGGCATGGGCCGCGGCACGCCAAACGTGCCGCGGCCTTTCTTTTGGGCAAAGCCCAATCGTCCCTCGATTTTCCTAAGTCCATGCGTTTGCAAGGAATCCTGTCACTGGAAGGATTGCGGCAAAACTGTGGCGGATATGGAACGCCTAGATTTTGAACAATGTGCAGGGACTGTGGAGTTAACGATTTGTTGCCGTAACGTTCGGGGATCGGCCGGTGCCGAATCACCCCTCTGGGGCCTTCAACCAGGTGTATCGAGAGTAACGACATGAACATTCAGACCTTCCGACAGGCCAATCATGGCGGACGCATGACCAAGTGGAAGGGCCGCACCGCGTCGATGGCCCCCGCGCTTCTGACCGTATCGGTGATCGCTCTCGGGGCGGGCATGGGTGAGGCGCAGGTCGTCTATGACGAAGCCTTTACCGAGCCGCAGACCGTCACCGAAGATGTCGACGTGACCGTGACGGAAGATGGCTCCATCGCGATCACGGGCACCACGGACGGCGCCGCGCTGACGATCGAGGTGGATGGCTATATCTCTGACGTCGTGCTGAACGGCCCGCTGAGCAACACGGATGCCGTGACGACGGACCGCGCTGCCGGGCTTCGCGTCGGGCAGGCGCTTGCCGGGACCGTCACCGCCAACAGCACGATTGATGTGAGCGCCGTCACCAATAGCGGCTCCTTGCTCCTTGTCGGGATGGAATTTGGCAGCCCGACCGAGAGCGAAAGCCTGTCGGGCACCGTTTTGAACACGGGTATCATTACCGGTTCGGCGGTCGTTGAGACCGGGTCGGGATTGGCCTCAGCCTTGGGGATCTTCGTTCGGGACGAGGACATGACCGGCACGGTCACGAACACCGGAACCCTCGATCTGTCCGGGTCCGCATTCAACGGCACCGCCGCCGCGGGGGGGATGGCGGCCGGGTCGCTACGCGGCACCGCCCTTATGGATAACGCCGGAGACATCACCGCGCGCGCCAGTTTGGAGGGCGGCACTGCCGCCGCCGGGGGGATGATTAGCTTTGGCGCGCTGGAAGAAGGCGCGACACTGCTCAACAGCGGCACGCTCGACATCAGCGCGACGGCCACCATCGGTGAACTTTTCGTCGGGGGTATGATTGCGGGTCCCGGTGGTAGTGGTGAAGTCGCCGGGACGGTGTCCAACACCGGCACCATCGAGGTCGCCGGATCGCTGGAGAACGCGATATTCGACACCCGTATTTTCGGTATCCGGGCTGACGGTGTCCTGACCGGTTCGGTGGTCAATGACGGAAGCGTCACGCTTGATGCGAATGTCGGAAATGTGTCGGAACTGCTCCTGGTCGATGGTCTCTCCGCTATCGCGGGCATCGGCGAGGGGGCCGCGCTGACGAACAACGGAGCGCTCGACATGAGCGTGGATCTGGGCACCAGCTCCGGGCTGACGATCATCGCGGGGATGAACACCATCGGCCCTGTCGAGGGGACGATGGAGAATACCGGCACGATGGAACTCGACTACGGGTTCAGCGGCGCAGCCGGGGAAAATCTGTTCGTCGGCGGCATGATGGCCGGGAATACCCTTCTGGGGCAGATGAGCAACAGCGGCACCATCACGCTCGACGCGACTGCCGAAAACTCCGCCGTCGCGGTTTCGGTTGCGGGCATGGGCGTCGGCTATGTGAGCGATCTTACGGAGGTGGGCGATCAGTCGGGCACGTTGTCCAACAGTGGCGAGCTGTATGTGACGCTGACGGGCGCGCCATCCGATACGAGCATGCCGGCGGGGCTGATCGGCTACGGCATCGCGACGCAGAACGTCACCGAAACCGGCGTTGTCGAGAATTCCGGCGTGATCGTCACCGCCGTCGAGTTGACGCAGGACGCGACGCAAACGCAATCCGGCTCGATCAGCGCATTCGGGATGGTGGCGGATACCGTGTCCGGGCGGGTGACGAACTCCGGCACCGTGACTGCGGATGCCTTGATCGACGGGGATAATCGGTTCGGGTTCGTCGCTGCTGCGGCAGGTTTGGTGACGGATGAGGTCACCGGCACCGGCGTCGTCGAGAACAGCGGCAGCATCCGCGCCGAAGCAAAGACGATGGGTCAGGCACAGGACAGCTACCTGCAGGCCGAAACCGATGGTGTGACGGTGGGCGAGATCCTCGGCACGATCACCAATAGCGGAGAAATCGAAGCGGTGGCCCATGTCGAAGGCACGGCGTCGCGGTCGATGTCCGCCGAAGCGACGGGCCTGCGCGGCACCGATATCGCAACCAGCGGAACGGTGACCAACAGCGGCACGATCACGGCGCTGGCCACGCTGGACGGTCAGGTGGCGTCGGACTCCTATATGGGGCGGCCGATGTATGAGACCTACGCGATCAGCTTTGATCGTGCGCTGGCCGAGGCGACCGGCATGCATGTCGGCGCGGTCGATGGCGGTCTGATGAACAGTGGCCGCGTTGTCGCCACGGCGAACGCGACGGCGGAGACGTTCTTTTTCAACTTCGAGAACACGACCCAGACACAGGCCCAGGCGCGTGGTGTCGAAATGGACGATGTGTCCGGGCTGTTCGACAATGGCGGCAGCATCGAGGTGAGCGCCACCGCCGATGGCAGCACCCCGCGCGGGACATGGGCCGAGGCCACCGGCGTCTTGGCCAGCGGTGTCACGCCATCGGGCGCGGTCTACAACGACGGCAGCATCGACGTCATCGCGGCGGCGACCGCCACGACGCCGTTTGGTCCCATCGAGCACTCAGCCCAGCCCATGTCGGCGTTCAATGAGCCGATGGAACCCACGCTCATGATCATCGGTCCGATCGGGCCGTTCGGCGGGGCGTCGGCGCAGGCCGTGGGCCTGTCATTGGGCAAGGTCGCGGGCGTTGCCGGGAATGATGGCGTGATCACGGTCACCGCCGAGGCACAGACCGATCCGGAGGCCTTGGGTGGCACGGCATCGGCCAGCGCCACCGGGATCTTGCTCTCCGGGACCGACGACGGGGCGTTTATATTCAATTCCGGCGCGATCGACGTGCAGGCCACCACCATCCAGAACGGCCCCAATGGGGCGCTGGACAGCTATGCGGCGGGCCTGTCGGCCATGACGCATAATGGTGTATTCCTGAACACGGGCACGGTCACCGTCTCTGCCGCCACGCAGGCCACCACGATGACGAATAGTTCCTCCGACAGCGTTGCTGCGGTGGGTCTGAATTTCGGCAATGTGGGCGAAACGGGCGTGGTCGCGAACTTGGGCTCCATCGTCGTCGATGCCCAGAATGTCGGGACGGGCTTCAATGTCGACAGCTCGGGCATCGCGATCGCCAATCTCGACGGACGTCTGTTCAACAGCGGCACGATCCTGAGCACCCTGAACGGCGACGCGGGCAACGCGATCACCGTGTCGGACGGCACCGGGGTGGTCGAGATCGAGACGAGTTCGTTCTTTGCCGGGCGGCTGTCGCTGGGCAACGAAGAGCTGACCGTGCGGTCGGTCGAAGGCACAGCGCCGTTCTACTGGACCTTTGACGAGATCCCCGACAACGTGACGCTGGAAAACGAGGGCGGGCCGCAGCTCTATCGCAGCGGCAACGTGGTCGCGACGCTGGAGCCGGGGGTGACCTCTGCCGCCAGCGGGATGATGGCCGCCGATGTCGCGGGCTTCGGCTTTGGCGCGGTGTCCGCGTTGCTGTCGGGTGCACCTGCACCGGGGGCAATCGTGGCGCGGGCCCAGA
Source organism: Pacificitalea manganoxidans (assembly GCF_002504165.1). Classification (GTDB taxonomy): domain Bacteria; phylum Pseudomonadota; class Alphaproteobacteria; order Rhodobacterales; family Rhodobacteraceae; genus Pacificitalea; species Pacificitalea manganoxidans. The sequence goes on along the minus strand of NZ_CP021409.1, from coordinate 45,346 downwards.
CCGAAACCGCGCGCCTGTCGACCGGCGGGCTGGTGCGGGATGTCCCGGCTGCGGCCCCTGCACCGGTGCCTGCCGCGCCGTCGCTGGGCGGCAGCCCGATGCTGTTCGTGCAGGGCGATTATGTGTCCCGCACCATCGACAACGACGACAGCAGCGATCTGGATTACGACATCGGCGGTCTGACGGCGGGTTACCTCAACCGGCTGGATAACGGGATCGGCTATGCCGTGTCGCTCAGCGGGTTCGAGGGCGAAGGCTCCGTCGACACGATGCTGGGCGAAGACCGGGTCGAAAGCTCCGGCGTGGTGCTGGGCCTTTACGGCAACACCGCGTTGGGCAACGGCGTGGCGCTGACCTTTGGTGCCAGCTTCGGTCGGATGTCGAACGAGACCAGCCGCACGGTGAACGACAACCTCGCCCCCGGCGGGATCGGCGAAATCGAGAGCGAATATGACTCTAGCTTCGTCAGCCCGGCGGTGGAGTTGTCCTACGCCACCCAGACCGGAAACGTCCTGCTGCGGCCCTATGCGGGCTACCGCTACACCCGGTTGAACGTGGATGGCTACGAGGAAACCGGCGGCGCGACGGCCATCGGCTATGGGGATCGCGACATCGACGTGTCTGATTTCACCATCGGGGTCGATGCCTCCACCCAAGCGGGGCCGGGTGTTCTGACCGGGTCGCTGGAGGTGCTGCGCCGCGAGGTGAGCGAAGACGGGCTGGAAGTGGCGTTCGTCGGCACGGATGCGACGCTTGCCTCGGCGGCGACCGACTTTACCGCGGTCGAGGTCGGCGTGGGCTATGGTGTCGAGCTTGGCACCGGTGGGCTCGACTTCAAGGCGTCGGGGCTGTTCGGCAACGAGGGCGTTTCGGGCTACGGCGTGTCCGTAGGCTACCGCATGTCGTTCTGATCCCGACACGGACGTTGCGATGACGAAGGGCCGCGGCACGGGCATGTGCCGCGGCCCTTTTCATGTCCCGGACCACCGCCGCGGCGGTGCTGCGATTGCGACTGTCGCCGCGGCGGGGCAGGGGTCAGATGATCGGCTTGCCCCCGGTCACGGCGATGGTCGCGCCGGAGGTGTAGCTGGAGATCGGGTCCGCCAGCATCACATAGGCGGAGGCCAATTCCGCCGGTTGCGCGGGCCGCTCCATCGGATAATTCGCGCCGAAATTGGCGACCGAGTCTTCGGGCAGCGTGGCGGGGATCAGGGGCGTCCAGACCGGCCCCGGCGCCACGCAATTCACGCGGATGCCGCGTGACGCCAGCGATTGCGCCAGCCCGCCGGTGAAATTCTGGATCGCGCCCTTGGTGCTGGCATAGGCCAGCAGGCCCGGATTGGGCATGTCCGAATTGACCGAGGCGGAATTGATGATCGCGCCGCCCTGTTTCATCAGCGGCACCGCCGCCTTGGACAGATAGAACATGGCGTGGATATTGGTGCGGAAGGTCGTGTCCCATTCGTCGTCCGAGATGTCTTCGAACCGGTCGAAATGCATCTGATGGGCGGCGTTGTTCACAAGAATATCGAACCGCCCGAACGCCTCATGAGTGCGCGCGACGATATCGCGGCAATGGGCGGCGGACTGGATATCGCCGGGCAGCAGCAGCGCCTTGCGCCCGGCCTCTTCGACCAGATCGCGGGTGCGCTCGGCCTCGGCATCTTCCGACAGGTAGGAGATCGCCACATCGGCCCCTTCGCGGGCAAAGGCGAGCGCCACGGCGCGCCCGATGCCGCTATCGGCGCCGGTGATGAGCGCGGCCATGCCCGCCAGCCGGTCCGAGCCGCGATAGCTGGTTTCGCCGTGATCGGGTTCGGGGCGCATACGGGCGCTGCTGCCGGGGAGGTCTTGGGTCTGCTTGTCAAAGGGGGGTTTGGGGTAATCCATGATCCTGCTCCTTTCGTTGATCCGACAACGACAGGGGCGCGGAGGATGTTCCGGCAAAGGCGCGCGGGTCCGGGGCAGGGGGCGGATCGCCGCGCAAGCCCCCCCGACGGAACGGGCATCGCCGGGGGGGGAGGGGATTACTTCGGCGGCGCGGCCATCAATTCCAGCATGGCAAGGCTCAGCGCGCGCACGGCGGTCGGAATGCAGGCCTCGTCGAGGTCAAAGTCGCTTCGGTGCAGCATGGTGCGGTGATGCTCCAGCCGGGAGCCGATGCGCAGATGCGCGGCGGGCTTGCGCGAGGAAAATTCCGCGAAATCCTCGCTGCCCATCGAACCTTCGGGCAGTTCGATGACATTCTCGGCGCCGATGATCTTGCGCGTGGCGTCCAGAACGGGGTCAAGGATCGTGCGGTCATTGACCACCGCCGGAACGCCGGTGTGGAAAATGGGCGTGATCTCTACCCCGAATTGCGCGGCGACCCCGGCGCATTGGGTTTCGATGGCGGCGCGGATCTGGTCGCGCACGGCGGGATCCTGACTGCGCGTCGTGCCTTCCAGCCGCAGGGTATCGGGGATCTGGTTGCGGGCGGTGCCGCCCTCGATCCGGCCAATGGACAGCACGGCGGCAGACAGCGGCGCGACCTGACGGCTGACGATGGTTTGCAGCCCGCTGACCAGCGCTGCGCCCGCCACGATGGGATCGCGGGCCAGATGGGGATGCGCGCCATGCCCCGATTTGCCGCGGATCTCGATATCGAACGGATCGGTGGAGGCAAAGGCCGTCTGCGGATGCCACCCGATCGTGCCCGCCGGGATCAGCGGCCAGTTGTGATAGCCCAGCACGATATCGGGGTCGCAATGCTCGAACAGCCCGTCCTTGAGCATCGCGCGGGCGCCGCCCAGACCCTCCTCGGCGGGCTGGAAGATGAACATCGCGCGCCCCGGCAATGCGCCCAGACGCGACAGCACCCGGACCACGCCCAGCAGGATCGCGGTGTGGGCGTCATGGCCGCAGGCATGCATTTTGCCCGGCACGGTGGACACATAGTCCGGGGTGCCGGTTTCGTGGATTGGAAGCGCGTCGAAATCGCCGCGCAGCGCGATGACCGGGCCGGAGCCGTCGCCAATGGTGGCGCAGATGCCGGTTTCGCCATAGCCGGCGGTAAAGCTGACACCGGCCTTCTCCAACTCCTCGCGGATCATGGCGGAGGTCTTTACCTCCTCGAAGCCCAGTTCGGGGTTCTGGTGCATCCAGCGGCGGATGCCGATCAGCTCTTCCGTGATCTCTGCCGTGATGGCGTCGATTTCGGGGACAAGGTTGGTGGCGTGCGACATGGGATTCCTCGGTCAGCAGGGGAGCGCCCCTCCGGCGAAAGCCGGAGGGAAGATCCGTGTCATGAGTGGTGGTGATGGTCGTCGTCGTGAGTGGTGGACCGGCGGCTTAATTGCCGCCGATTTCGACGATCTGGGTGTAGATCTCGTCCCCCCAGATTGCGGTGCCCAGTTCATCGCGCACCGATTGGGTCGCCTCGATGAACGGAGCCTTGTCGGGATAGGTCACGGTGACGCCTGCCGCTTCCATTTCGGCGAGGATGGTTTCCTGCTCCTGCGGCAGGGCGGCCTCGATCACCTTGGTGGATTCGTCATTGGCGCGGGTCATCAGCGCGCGGTCGTCTTCCGACAGGCCCTGCCAGAAGCTTTCCGAGATGGTGACATAGGCGGGCTTCACGATGTAATCGACCATCGCAACGCCGTCCTGCACCTCGTGGAATTTCTGCGCATAGATCGTCTCGATCGGGTTTTCCTGCCCGTCGACGATGCCGGTTTGCAGTGCGGTGTAGACCTCGGCAAAGGCCATCGGCGTCGGGTTGGCGCCAAGCGCGGAGAGCGATTTGACGTAGTAGTCCCGCTCCGGCGCGCGCAGCTTCAGGCCCTTCAGATCGTCGATGGTGTTGATGACCTTGTTGGCGCTGATCTGGCGCGGGCTGCGCGGCATGAAGCCCAGCAGGCGGACCATGTGTTCATCGACCAGACGCTGATTCCACTCCTGACCGAAATCGGTGTCGAGCACCTCTTTATACTTGGCGATGTCGCTCATCAGATAGGGCAGGGCGAGGTATTCGATTTCCTTCAGGCCCGGATCGCCGGAGGCAAGGATCTGGGTCGAACCGAGCGCCATTTGCGAATAGACTTCCTTGGGCTTGCCCAGCTGGTCACCGGGGAAGATCGTCACGGTGTGATCGGAATTGGCCTCGACCACTTCCTTGAATTTCTCGGCCCCCGCGTAAGGCGCCTCGCCGGGCTGGGCCCATGTCGCGTAGCGGATTTCATCCGCCTGCGCGGCCAGCGCGGTGGTGGTCAGAAGAGCGGCGGCAATCGCTAATTTTTTCATGTTTTATTTCCCTGTTTTCTGCATGGCCGGAATTTTCGGGTCGCTGTCGCGGAAATGGGCGATGAAGTCGGTGCAGAACGCCACGAGGTGCTCCACGATCCGTTTGCCTTTATCCGCGGACGAGCCCGCAGGATCGCCGGCCACGATCCCGTCGGGGCAGCGGTCGTCGACGTTGACCGGCATGCCGATTTCGATGTCTTGGAATTTCACCCCCGACAGCCCGGCGACAGGCAGCCCGGCCAGCGTGCCGGGTGTTTCGGGCAGCTTGGCCCGGTCCGCATGGGTCAGTTGGGGGAAGTAATGCATATAGACGGAGGTCACCGGATCGCCGCCATGGGCAAAGGCTTTCTTGCCGAAATCGCCGTGTAGTTCGGTCCACAGCGCATCGGGCAGCGACCGCCACAGGTTGATGCAGGGCACCAGCAGGCCGTAGCGTTTGCGCACGTCGCGAATGACCTGATCGACCAGCGGGTAATTGCCGCTATGGCCGTTGAGGATGACAATGCGGGTGAACCCGTGATCGAGGAAATTGGCGAGAATGTCGGTCAGCGTCGCGCGGAACGCATCCGCCGACAGCGCGATGCCGCCGGGCACGGTGCGGAAATATTCCGCATAGCCAAAGGGCAGGGTGGGCGCGGCCACGGCGCCCGCCGCCTGCGCCACCTCGGCGGCGACCTCGCGGGTCAGCATGAAATCCCCCATCGGCACCATCGGCCCCTGAATTTCCTGCGAGCCGAGCGGGATCAGCACCACGGGCTTTTCCTCGGCGCGGCTCCACGCGGCGAACTCCTCGAAGGTCATGTTTTCAAGAAGGTGTTTTTGGTCAGACGTCATGGGAGGCTCCGTTCGGCTCACAGGCCGAAGACGAGATTGGGAAGGAAGAGGCTGATCTGCGGGAAGCAGACCAACAGCACGACCGCGATCACCAGCGGCACGTAGAAGGGCAGCATCGCGCGCACCATTTGCAGGTGGCTGATCTTGGCGATGTCCTGCGCGATGAACAGCAGCACCCCCACCGGCGGGGTCGCGCCGCCGATGATCAGCACGAACACCATGATCACCCCGAAATGCACCGGATCGATGCCGAATTGCAGGATCACGGGCACAAGGATCGGGGTCAGGACGATTTCGGCGGAGGAGGCGACCATCAGCAGGCCCACCCCCAGCAGCATCAGCACGATCAGGAACAGCGCGATCAGCGGATCTTCGGAGACCGAAGAGATGGAATTGGCGATGGCCAGCGGCACGCCTTCGCGCACCATGATCCACGAAAACGCGGAGGCCACGGCGATGATCGACAGGATACGCGCGGTGCCAAGCGCGGTGGTGGTCACGGCGCCGACCATGTCGCGGATGCTGACGTTTTTGTAGATGAAGCCCAGACACAGGGCATAGAGCACGGCGACGGCGGCGGCCTCGGTCGGGGAAAAGATCCCCAGCAGGATGCCGCTGACGATGATGACCGGGAACATCAGCGCGGCAAAACCCTGCGCCACGGCGCTGCGCAGTTCGGGGAAGCTGGCGCGCTCATACCGGGGCAGATCGGCGAAGCGGGCGTAGAAATAGGTAAACGCCATCTGCGTGCCGATGATGACCAGCCCCGGCACGATCCCGGCCAGCAGCAGCCGCCCGACCGACACATTGGCCAGCGTGCCATAGATCACCAGCGACACCGACGGCGGCACCATCGGCCCGACCATGGACGAGGCCACGGTGACGGCGGCGGAGAAGGGCGCGGGATAGCCTTCGCGCTTCATCGCCGGGATCAGCACGGAGCCAAGCGCGGTGGTGTCTGCAGTGGGGGAGCCGGACATGCCCGAGAAGATCAGCGAGGCAAAGATATTCACCTGCGCCAAACCGCCATGGATATGGCCCACGCAGACCCGCGCCAGATTGATGATCCGGTCCGTCAGCTTGCAGGCGTTCATCAATTCCCCGGCGAGGAAGAAGAACGGGATCGCAAGGATCAGAAACGAGTCGATGGAACTGGTCATGCGCTGGGTCAGCAGCGCCAGATTGATGTCGGAGAACCAGAAATAGGTCATCGACGCGGTGCCGATCGCAAAGACCAGCGGCATTCCGGTGAACAGCAGCACCAGCAGCAGAACGATAATGAGGGAGGTCAGCATGGGGCAGCCTTACATCGCGTCGTTTTCGACATGCGTCGGATCGATCCGGGACAGGCCCGGACGGCGGTAGAACATCCGCGCGAGAATGCCGATCACCATCAGCACGCAGCCCACGGTGGCGGCGAGCCGGATATGCCCGATCTTCAGCGGCAGGGCGGACATGTCCTGCATCATCTCGATCTTGACCAAGGTGATGGAGTGCCAGCCCAGCACGCTGAGAAAGCCCAGCGACACCACCGCATTGAACACCCGCATGGCGGCGCGCAGACGGGGTGGGGCGGCTTTCAGGAACACTTCGACATTCAGGTGGCGCCCGTCATAGCAGACGGCCGAAGCTCCGATGAAAGTGATCCAGACGATCAGCAGCTTTACGAATTCCTCGCTCCAGATCAGCGGCGCGTTGAACGCGTAGCGCATCACGATTTGCAGCAACGTGGTAAAGACGACCACGCCCAGCAGCGCGGAGATCAGCCACCGGATCGGTGCGAAAAGGTCGAGAGGTGTCTTGGGCTTCATGCTCATTCCAGAGTTGATGGGGGCAGACCAGCAGCCTTGCGCTATTATGTCTAATATATGAATAGTATGTATTGTTCTGTTTGAAGGAATAATGCCATGAAAGGCGTTGAAATCCGGCATCTGCGCTATTTCATGCGCGTGGCGCAGGAATTGCACTTTGGCCGGGCTGCCGAAATCCTGGGCGTTAGTCAGGCGCCGCTGTCGCAGCAGATCCGGCAATTGGAGGAACGCATCGGCGTTCGTCTGTTTGATCGCACCACCCGCACCGTCACGCTGACCCCCGCCGGACATGCGCTGTTCGAGAAGTCGGGCGAGGCGCTGATGGGGTTCGAGGAGGCGATCGACGAGGCGCGCACCGTCGGCGGGCTGAAAGCCGGGCGGCTCAGCATCGGGGCGATGTCCTCTGCCGTCTATTCCATCCTGCCGGCGGCGTTGCAGGCGCTGTCGCAGCGCGCCCCGGCGGTGCAGCTTGATATGTGTTTCCATACCACCGAGGAGCAGTTGCCAATGCTGGCGAGCCGCTCCATCGACGTGGCGTTCATCCGGCCCCCGCGCAGCATGAGCGGGCTCAACACGCTGGAGGTGCACCGCGAAGGCTTCGCCGCCATCGTGTCTGCCGCGTCGCCCCTTGCCGCCCGGCGCAGCCTGCGGATCGAGGATCTGCGGGACGAGAAATTCATCGGCTTCAGCGACATTCGCGGCATTGGGTATCAAGACATCGTCTATCAGCATTGCCGCGCCGCCGGGTTCGCCCCGCAGATCGTGCAGCGGGTCAGCCATACCAAGGCCGTCGCGGTGCTGGTGGCCGCCGGGCTGGGCGTGGGGATCGTGCCGCGCTGGGTCGAACACGAACCCATCGACGGGCTGGTGGTGCGCCCGCTCACCGATCTGCCCGAAGCGATTTCGCTGGTGGCGGCGTGGCGGACCGAAGGGCTCAACCCGTTCGTCGATCTGTTCATCCAATGCCTGAAGGAGCTGCCCCGCCCATGACATGCCCCCGATCTTCCCGATCCCCCCGATGCATCGGATGCCTGCCCGGCCCACCCGGCGACACCCGCTTGCGTTTGGCGGCGCGGGCCCGGACAGTTTCGCCCATCGGATCACCTGCGGAGGCCCCATGACCAGACCCAGCCGGCAGCGCGAGCGGATCGCGCAGATCATCGCCTTGCTGGATGTGACCCCGGCCCTGCATCTGCGTGACTTGGCGGATCAGATCGGCGTGGCGGAGATGACGCTGCGCCGGGATGCGGCGCGGGCCGATTCCGGGTTTTCGTGCCGGGGCGGCTATGTGGTGCGCGATCGCAGCACCGAACATTACGACTTCGACACCCAGATGAGCCGCGCCATCGAGGCCAAGCGCCGCGCCTGCGAAGTGGCTCTGGAACAGGTGGCGGACGGCGCGGTCGTGTTTCTGGATACCGGCACCACGCTGCCACATCTGGCCCGGCTTCTGGCACGGAGCGGCGCGGGGCGAATCGTCACCCATTGCTTTACCACGGCGGATATTCTGCAGGGGCGGTCGCGGGTGCCCGTGGAGTTCATGGGCGGCGAGATCAAATCCGAAACCCGGTCCTGCCACACGGCGGATCCGGTGGCCCGGCTGGCGCCGCTGGCCATCGATGTGGCGTTTCTGTCGGCGGGCGGGATCGACCGGGACGGGCGTTTAAGCTGCTCACACGACTATGAGTTGAGCCTCAAGAAGTCCCTGATTTCGCTGTCGCACCGCTGCTACACCGTGATCGACGAGGGTAAGATCGGCGCGCGCAAACCCGTCGTCTTTGGGCAGGTCGAAGACCTGAGCGGCGTCATCACCGAGCAGGGTCTGCATTCCGCCGGGGCGTTCAGAAAGCGGTTGACACCGGCGGCCGGGAGTTAGAGGTTCGGGGTGGTTATGTTGCGATCCTAACAAAACTCGCAACATTATGTTCGGCGTCGCAAGCCGACGTCACTGACGCGGACGAGGGGGTCCGCAGATAGATTGGGAGGATAGTTCATGAAGTTCGGATTCATTTCGGCGGCTGCGCTGCTCGTGGCTGCGGCAGGCCCCGGCTGGGCTCAGCAGATCGTCAATATCGACAATGTCGATCCCGAGGCGCTGGCCTCCGAGGAAGAATACTCCATCGCCACCGTGGTGAAGGTCGACGGCATCGCGTGGTTTGACCGTATGCGCGACGGCGTGAAGCAGTTCGGCGAAGACACCGGCAATGACACTTGGATGGTTGGCCCCTCGCAGGCCGATGCCGCCGCTCAGGTGCAGCTGATCGAGAACCTGATCGCGCAGGGCGTGGACGCCATCGCCGTTGTGCCCTTCTCCGTCGAGGCGGTCGAGCCGGTGCTGAAGAAAGCCCGCGATCGCGGCATCGTCGTGGTCAGCCATGAAGCGTCCAACATCACCAATGTCGATTACGACATCGAGGCGTTCGACAACCTCGCCTATGGGGCGGAGCTGATGGACAACCTCGCCGCGCAGATGGGTGAGACCGGCAAATATGTCGCCACCGTCGGCTCGCTGACCTCCAAGTCGCAGAACGAATGGATCGATGGCGCCATCGCCCGTCAGGAAGAAGCCTATCCCGACATGTCGCTGGCGACCGAGCGTCTGGAAACCTACGACGACGCCAACACCGACTACACCAAGCTGAAAGAAGCGCTGACCGCGCATCCCGACATCGCCGGTGTCGTCGGCGGCCCGATGCCCACTTCGGCAGGTGCCGGTCGCCTGATCGCGGAAAGCGGTCTTCAGGGTCAGCTGCACTTTGCAGGCACGGGCCTGCCGTCTGTGGCCGGTCAGTATCTGTCGAACGGCGATATCGACTACATCCAGTTCTGGGACCCGGCTGTCGCGGGCTACGCCATGAACCTGATCGCGCTGAAAGAACTCAAAGCGCGCGCAGCGGGTGAAGATGCGGGCATCGGTGCTGGCACCGATCTGGGTCTGGAAGGCTACACCGATCTGCAACTGGCCGAAGGCGCCAACGCCAAGGTTCTCTACGGTGCAGGCTGGGTCGGCGTGACGAAAGACAACATGGCCGATTACGACTTCTGATCCCGGTTCAGGGTTCAAGTCCGACGGATGGCGCGGCGGCTGCTGCGCCATCCTACCCCCGGCCCGTCCGGGGTGCCTCCCCCCGTATTGCCGCTGGTCCGGCCTTTGGGTCTGTGCGCCTGCAAAACGGCCTGACAGGAGATTTCCATGCCATCCGCTCCTTTGATCGAGCTTCGCAACGTATCCAAACGATTTGGCGGTGTGCGGGCGCTGGACGACGTGTCGCTGACGCTCGACACCGCGCGCATCCATTGCCTTGCCGGTGAAAACGGCTCCGGCAAATCGACGCTCATCAAGATCGTCTCCGGGGTCTATCAGCCCGACGAGGGCGAAATCCTGATCGACGGCAAACCGGTGGGTAAGCTCGATCCCGCCACCTCCATCGCGCATGGCGTGCAGGTGATCTATCAGGATTTTTCGCTGTTCCCGACGCTGACGGTCGTGGAAAACCTCGCGCTCAATTCGTTCCTGCGCGAAGGCCGCCAGCGCGTCGATTGGCGCCGGGCGCGCAAAATGGCGCGCGAGGTGCTGGCGCGGCTCGATGTGAAACTGGATCTGGACGCGACGGTCGAAACCCTGCCCGCAGCGGGGCGGCAGATCGTGGCGATCGCCCGCGCCATGCTGGCCGATGCGCGGCTGATCATCATGGATGAGCCGACGACGACCCTGACGGGCCGCGAGGTGGAACGCCTGTTCCGCATCGTGCGCGACCTGCAGGACCAAGGCATCGCAACGCTGTTCGTCAGCCATAAGATGCGCGAAATGCTGGAAATTTCCGAGCACCTGACGGTGTTCCGCAATGGCAAGAAGGTCACCGAAGGCCCGATTTCCGAGTTTGACGAACGCGCCATCACCCGCGCCATGACGGGCCGCGATCTGCATCAGGGCCGGTTCGCCGCGCCCCACACCACCGGCAAAACCCCCCGGTTGGAGCTGCGCAACGTCGCGGTCGGGGATAAGGCGCAAGACATCAACCTGACCCTGATGCCGGGCGAGATCGTGGGCCTGTCGGGCCTGATCGGCGCCGGGCGCAAGGCCATCGCGCAGGCGATTTTCGGGCTGCGGCAGGACATGACCGGCGAAATGCTGGTCGATGGCCAGCCAATCGCCCCGGCCTCGGTCCCCGATGCCATCGCCGCCGGACTGGCCTATGTGCCCGAAGACCGGCTGTCGGAAGGTCTGTTCCTGACCCGCTCCATCCGGGACAATTCCATCGTCTCGTCGCTGGCGCGCTTTGCGCCGCGGCTGTGGCTGAATTCCGACAAGGCCGCCGCCGAAACCCGCAAGATGTTCAAGGAAATGGCCATCTCCGCCCCCGGCATCGACGCGCCTGTGGGCACCCTGTCGGGCGGCAACGCGCAGCGCGTGATGATCGGGCGCTGGCTGATGACGGATGCAAAAGTGCTGATCCTGAACGGGCCCACCGTGGGCGTCGATGTCGGCTCGAAGGAGCAGATCCACGGCATCATTCAGGATCTGACCCGCAAGAACGATCTGGCGGTGCTGATGATCTCCGACGACATGCCGGAGCTGGCCGCCAACTGTAACCGCGTGCTGTGCATGCGCGAGGGGCGCATCACCGGCGAGCTGTCGGGCGCGGCCCTGACCGAAGAGGCGCTCGACGCGGCGCTGTCGAAAGAGACACTGGGAGAACCGGCATGAGTTTCCTGCGCAGTTCGGACGCGATCATTCTGGGCATCCTCGCCGTGGCGATGGTGCTGATCGGTCTGGTCAATCCGGCCTTCTGGCAGATGTCGAACCTGTTCAGCCTGCTGAAATCCAACGTGGTGATCGGCATCATGGCGCTTGGCGTGCTGCTGGTGATGATCTCCGGCGGGATCGACGTGTCGTTCACCGCCTTCGCGGTGGCGGGCATGTATCTGGTGGTCAAGGTGATGGTCGCGCTGGACTATAACGGCGTCATCCTGCCGTTCATGTCGGCGACGCTGATCGGCGGCCTGCTGGGCCTGATGAACGCGGGCATCATCCACCGGTTTTCAATGATACCGCTCATCGTGACATTGGGCACCGCGTCCGTCGTGCGCGGTCTGGTTCTGGGCCTCGTCGGCACCTCCAATGTGAACATCAACAAGATGCCCACCGCGCTGATCGAGTTTGGCAAAACCGATCTGCTGGTGCTGGAGCGGGCGAACGGCTCCACCTACGGGCTGACCGCGATGGTGGCGGTCTATCTGGGGCTGGCGCTGCTGCTGCATCTGGTGCTGAAACACACGATGATCGGGCGTTCGGTCTATGCCTACGGCGCCGATCCCGAAGCGGCCAAGCGCGTGGGCTTCTCCACCGGGCGGACGATGATCTTTGTCTACGTCACCGCAGGCGCGCTGGCGGGGTTCTCGGGGCTGCTGCATTCGTCGATGATCTGGCTGGCCAACCCACGGGATTTCGTCGGGCTGGAGCTTGACGTGATCGCGGCTGTGGTGCTGGGCGGCGCGTCGATCTTTGGCGGGCGCGGCACCGTGCTGGGCACCGTTCTGGGGGTCTTCATCCTGGTGATGATCCAGAATTCGCTGATCCTGATGGGGATCGACACGACATGGCAACGGGTGGTCGTGGGCGGCATGCTCATCGCGGCCGTGACCGTGACCGCGCTGCGCGACCGCCGCGCGCTGGTATGAGGGGGCAGACCATGACTAGCCAGACGAAGTCCGAGCCGCGCGGCTCGATCCTGTCGGGGATGCTGTCGGACGAGACGGCGCGCACGAACCTGCTGCTTGGGGCTATCTGCATCGTGGTGCTGGTAGCGATGACGGCGATGCGCCCGAACATGTTCCTGTCATCCTACAATTTCGAGTCGATGGCGTTTTTCATGCCCGAACTGGGCATCCTGTCGATTGCGATGATGATCGCGATGCTGACTGGCGGCATCGATCTGTCCATCGTGGGCGTCGCGAACCTTGCCGGGATCACAGCGGGCACGCTGTTTGGCATGATGGCGGGGGAAAACGGCTCCTCCGTGCTGGGGCTGGGGCCGGTGGCGCTTGGCGTCTGCGCGGCGCTGGTGGTCGGGCTTCTCGCCGGGCTGCTCAACGGGTTCCTGATCTCAGTGCTGAAAATCACCCCCATTCTGGCGACGCTGGGCACGGGGCAGGTGTTCATCGGGCTGTGTCTGGTGCTGACGGGGGGGCCGGCCATCGTCGGGTTCCCGGCGGGCTGGAACGCCATCGGCAACGGCAAGATCGCGGGCCTGCCTGTGCCGCTGCTGCTGTTTGTGGTGATCTGCGTCGGCCTGTCGCTGCTGCTGGCGCGGACATCGTTCGGCCTGCGGCTCAAGATGATCGGCACCAATCCGAAAGCCGCCGTTTACGCCGGGGTGCGCCGGGGGCAGATGATCGTCTGGTCCTACATGCTGACCGGCGGTCTGGCAGCGATGGCGGGGATCTTGCTGTCGGCGCGGACCAACGCGGCCAAGTCTGACTATGGCTCGTCCTACCTGTTGCAGGCGGTGTTAATCGCGGTGCTGGGCGGGACCAATCCGGCAGGCGGGCGCGGCAATGTCATCGGGGTGGCGCTGGCGCTGATTTCGCTGACGCTGCTGTCGTCGGGCTTCCAGATGATGCGCCTGTCCAACCACCTGATCGATTTCGTTTGGGGCGGGTTCCTGATCCTTGTCATCGCGCTCAATTCATGGCGCCGGCATCGGAGGGCGTGACATGATCGTGCACGTTCCCCTTCCCCGCAGCCGCTTCACCGACGCGGAAACCGAGGTGGCGCGCGGCGCTGGCTTTACCGCGACGGCATGGCGCAATGCGCTCGGCGTCGAGATGCTGGCCGTCGACACCCCGCGCGGGCGGGTGGTGATGCTGCCCTATATGGGCCAGATGCTGTGGGACGCGACCTTTGACGGGGTGCGGCTGACCATGGACAGCGCGTTTGCCGAGCCGCGCCCGGCGCAGAGCATCGTCGAAACCTATGGCTGTCTGGCCTTCCATAGCGGGCTGCTGCGCAATGGCTGCCCCGGCCCCGAGGACGATCATCCCCTGCATGGCGAAATGGCCTGCGCCACGATGGACGCCGCATGGCTGGAGATCGGCGAGGATGCCGACGGCGCGCTGCTGCGGCTGGGCGGGCATGTCGATTACATCCGCGGCTTCGGGCCGCATTACCGCGCGCGGCCCTCGATCGTGCTGCGCCACGACACCCGGATCGAAATGGGGATGGAGGTCGAAAACCGCTCCGCACTGCCGATGGATCTGATGTATATGTGCCATGTCAATTTCGCCTTCGTGGCCGACGGGCGCATCCATCAGGCCGCGCCCTATACGCCGGAGCGGACCCGCGTGCGCCATGAGATCCCGGCGCATGTGCAGCCGACCGCCAGCTACCGCGCCTTTCTCGACCGGCTGGCCGACGATCCGCGCGAAAGCGCCACGCTGGTGCAGCCGGATCGCTGGAACCCCGAACAGGTGCTCTATATCGACAGCCCCGCCTGCGATGCGCGCGGCGACAGTCACGCGCTGCTGGAGCGGCCACAGGGCGACGGGTTCGTCATGACATGGAAGCCGGAGGAATTCGGCCATCTGGTGCGCTGGATTCTGAATGGCGAGGATGCCAGCGTCGCCGCTTTCGCGCTGCCCTCCACCTGCGAGCCGGAGGGCTACACGGCTGAGCAGGCCAAGGGCAATCTGCGCAGCGTCGCGCCCGGCGCGACCGCCCGTTTCACCACGCGCTTTGGCTATGCGGGACAGGCGGAAACCGCCGCCCTTGGCCGCGCGATCGCCACCCTGAATGAGGAGGACGCCTCCGATGGCTGACGCATCTCAACCGGCCAATATCGCGGTCATCGGGTCCAACATGATGGACCTCATCACCTATATCGACCGGATGCCCGACCGGGGTGAAACCGTCGAAGCGCCGGATTTCGCGATGGGCTTCGGCGGCAAGGGCGCCAATCAGGCGGTCGCCGCCGCGCGTCTGGGCTCAAAGGTGATGATGGTCACCTGCGTGGGCGACGATGCGTTCGGGCCGCAGGTGATCGACAACCTTGCGCGCAACGGCATCGACACGACCCATGTGCGGCAGGTGCCGGGCAAGGCCTCCGGCGTCGCGCCGATCTTTGTCGAGAAGGACGGTGAAAACGCGATCCTGATCGTAAAGGGCGCCAATGCCGATCTGGGCCCCGATGACATCGACAAGGCCGCCGAGGCGCTGCGCGGCACCAGTGCCATTTTGCTGCAATTGGAGGTGGAGCCTGAGACGGTCTATCACGCCGTGGCCTTTGGCGCGCGCGAAGGTATCGCCACGATCCTGAACCCCGCCCCCGCGCGGCGCGATCTGGATGTGGCGCGTCTGGCCGGGCTCGATTGGTTCTGCCCCAATGAAAGCGAACTGGCGCTGCTGTCGGGTCTGCCCACCGGCACCGATGCCGAGGTGACGGAGGCCGCGCGCAGCCTGATCGCCCGTGGCATCGGCAACGTGGTGGTGACGCTGGGGGGCCGGGGGGCGCGCTGGATCACGGCCGATGCGGTGACCGAGATCGCACCCGTGCGGGTCACGCCCGTCGATACCACCGGGGCCGGGGATGCGTTCATCGGCAGCTTTGCGCATTTCCTTGGCACTGGGGCCGATCCGGCGCAGGCGCTGGAGCAGGCCGCCCGTTTCGCCGCGCTGTCGATCACCCGGCGCGGCACCCAGTCAAGCTATGCCACCGCGGAGGATTTCTCTGCTTTCGCCCCTGGGTAAGGTCGCCCGGCGCGAGCTTACCCGCGGGTAAGGTTCGGGGGCCGGTCCCCCGCACCCCCCTTATTCGCCGCGCCGAGAGCGGTCCCCGACCGGAGCCACACGGCCCCGGACCGGAGATGCCGTGCCCGCCGCGCTTCCTGACCAAGGAGATACGCAATGACGACGAAGACTGATCTCAAGACCGGGCTGGAGGCCGCGCAGGTGCCCGCGTTGAGCACCCCCGATGAGCCGCACCGCAACCCGGTGATGCCGCTCGATACCGCGATGTTCGAGGGCCACAGCGTCAACCGCTCCGCCGCCGAACGGCGCTGCGCGACGCTGGCCGGGCGGCGCAGCGTCAAGAAGGACTACCAAGCCGCATGGCTGGTCAACGCGATCCGCTGCATCGATCTGACGACGCTGGCGGGCGACGACACCCGCGCGCGGGTGCGGCGGCTTTGTGCCAAGGCGCGGCAGCCGCTGGCGGGGCATATCCTCGACGGGCTGGGCCTGCGCGATCAGGGCGTGCAGGTCGGCGCGGTCTGCGTCTATCCGACGATGGTGGGCCATGCCGTCGCCGCGCTGGACGGCTCCGGCATCCCGGTGGCGTCGGTCGCGACCGGCTTCCCCGCCGGGCTGATGCCGCTGCATCTGCGGCTGGAGGAAATCCGCTGGGCGGTGGCCGAAGGCGCGCAGGAGATCGACATCGTCATCAGCCGCGAACTGGCCCTGACCCGCAACTGGCAGGCGCTGCATGACGAGATCGCCGCCATGCGCGAGGCCTGCGGTGCCGCGCATATGAAAGCGATCCTTGCCACCGGCGAATTGGAAACCCTGTCCAATGTCTATGCCGCCTCGATGGTGGCGATGCAGGCGGGCGCGGATTTCATCAAGACCTCGACCGGTAAGGAAGGCGTCAACGCCACGCTGCCGGTCAGTCTGACCATGCTGCGGGCGCTGCGCGATTACGGGCAGATCACCGGCCATCGCATCGGCTTCAAACCCGCGGGCGGGATGAAGCACGCCAAGGAGGCGATCGCGTGGCAGGTGCTGATGAAAGAGGAACTGGGCCGTGATTGGCTGAACCCCGATCTGTTCCGCTTCGGCGCCTCCTCGATGCTGGCCGATATCGAACGGCAGCTCGATCACCACGTCACCGGCCGCTACGCCGCGTCCTCGCGCCATGCGCTTGCCTAAGGAGTTACCAGATGACCATTGCACAGATCCTCGGCACCATGGACTACGGCCCCGCTCCCGAAGATGCCGGTCCCGCCCGCGCGTGGCTTGCCGCGCATGAAGACGGCTTCGGCCATTTCATCGACGGCGCGATGACCAAGCCCGCCGCCCTGTTCGAGGTGCGCGACCCCGCCCGCGATGTGGTGCTGGCCCGCGTCAGCCAAGGCAGCGCCGCCGATGTGGATGCCGCCGTCGCCGCCGCGCGCGCCGCACAGCCGGGCTGGGCCGGGCTGTCGGGGCACGACCGCGCCCGTCACCTTTATGCGCTGGCGCGCCATGTGCAGCAGCACGCGCGCCTGCTGGCGGTGCTGGAGACGCTCGACAGCGGCAAGCCGATCCGCGAAAGCCGCGATATCGACGTGCCGCTGGTGGCGCGGCATTTCTACCATCACGCAGGCTGGGCGGAGATCCTCGACGACGAATTGCCCGGCCACAGCGCGCATGGCGTCTGCGGTCAGATCATTCCGTGGAATTTCCCGCTGCTGATGCTGGCGTGGAAAATCGCGCCCGCTCTGGCCGCTGGCAACACCGTGGTGCTGAAGCCTGCCGAATACACCCCGCTGACCGCGCTGGCCTTTGCCGAGATCGCGATGGAATGCGGGCTGCCGAAGGGCGTCATCAACATCGTCACCGGCGATGGCGAAACCGGCGCGGCGATCGTGGCGCATGACGGCATCGATAAGCTGGCCTTCACCGGCTCCACCGCCGTGGGCCGCAAGATCCGCGAACAGTCGGCGGGCACCGGCAAGGGGCTGACGCTGGAACTGGGCGGCAAATCGCCGTTCATCGTGTTCGAGGATGCCGATCTGGACGCGGCGGTCGAAGGCGTGGTGGATGCGATCTGGTTCAACCAAGGTCAGGTCTGCTGCGCGGGTTCGCGCATCTTGGTGGCGGAATCCGTCGCGCCCCGGTTCGAGGCGCTGTTGCGCGCCCGGATGGAAACGCTGCGGACCGGCGATCCGTTGGACAAATGCACCGATGTCGGCGCCATCGTGCACCCGACCCAGCTGGAGCGCATTCGCGCGCTGGTCGAGGCAGGCCGCGCCGAGGGCGTGACCCTGACCCAAGGCGCCGCCCCGGCGGAGGGCTGTTTCTACCCGCCGACGCTGGTCACGGATGTCGAACCCGCCAGCGTGCTGTCGGTGGAGGAGATCTTTGGCCCCGTGGTGACGCTCACCACCTTCCGCACGCCGAGCGACGCGCTCGCCTTGGCCAATAACAGCCGTTACGGGCTGGCGGCGAGCATCTGGTCGGAGAACGTGAACCTGTGTCTCGATCTGGCGGCCAAGGTGAAGGTCGGCATCGTCTGGATCAACTGCACCAACGTGTTCGACGCGGGCGCCGGGTTTGGCGGCTACCGCGAAAGCGGCTTTGGCCGCGAAGGCGGGCGGGAGGGGATGATGGCCTATCTGCGCGCCCCGTCGCCTGCGGGTAAGGGTGCCGGTTCGCAGCCCGCCGCGCTGGACACATCGCCCGCTACCGGCATGACGGCGAGCGATATCGACCGCACCGCGAAGCTCTATGTCGGCGGCAAGCAGGCCCGCCCGGACAGCGGCTACAGCTACGCCGTTCAGGGTCGCAAGGGCGCGGTCGGGCTGGCCGGGCTGGGCAATCGCAAGGACATTCGCAACGCAGTCGAGGCCGCCACGAAGGCCACCGGATGGGGCGGTGCCACCGGCCATAACCGGGCGCAGGTGCTGTATTACATCGGGGAAAACCTGTCCGCCCGCGCGCAGGAATTCGCCACCCGGCTGGAAGCCTTCGGCACCGCGCGCAAGGACGCGCAGGCCGAGGTCGACGCCGCCGTGCGCCGCTGTTTCTGGTATGCCGCGCAGGCGGATAAGTTCGACGGCGCGGTGCATGCGACCAAGACCGATTTCGTCACCCTCGCCATGCACGAGCCGCTGGGCGTCATGGGGCTGGTCTGCCCGACCGCGCAGCCGCTGCTGGGGGCGGTGTCGCTGATGCTGCCCGCGATCGCGATGGGCAACCGCGTGGTGCTGGTGCCAAGCCAGACCCACCCGCTGGCGGCGACGGATCTGTATCAGGTGCTCGAGACTTCGGATGTGCCTGCGGGCGTGGTCAACATCGTCACCGGCCCGCGCGATGAACTGGCCCGCGTGCTGGCCGCCCATGATGGCGTGGATGGTCTGTGGTATTTCGGGGCGCGCGACAGCATCCGCGATATCGAACGCGCCAGCGCCGGGAACCTCAAGCAGACGTGGGCGGAGGCCGACGATGCCCGCGACTGGACCACCGCCGCCGGTCAGGGCCGCGGGTTCCTGCACAAGGCCACGCAGGTCAAAAACATCTGGGTGCCCTACGGCGCGTAAGACGGGCGACCGGCGCGCGTGTATGGCGCGCGCCGGTCCCATAGCGCGGCGGCTTAGCCACCCATCAGCACTTGGATCGGGAAAAGGAACGCGGCGGCCAGGGCAAGGCAGATCAGCCGGGTATGGGGGCGCAGTTCGCTTCGGAAGTAGCCCGCGATCGCGATGGAGAAGAGCCAGACCCCGATAAGGGTCGTGCCCACCGCAAGCAGATTGGCGGGCCAGCTGCTGCGCAGCAAAAGCCCCGGCGAATAGACGAAGACGAACGGGATGATGAACACCGGCCAGCCGATCCGCACCGCTGTCACCGCCGTGCGCATCGGGCTGGTTTCCGCGATGCTCGCCGCGGTGAAGGCCGCGATTGCCACGGGCGGGGAGATCATCGACATCAGTCCGAAATACAGAATGAAGAGATGCGCGGCCATCGGGTCGATGCCCAGTTCGATCAGGGGCGGCGCGGCGAGCGTGACGACAAGCAGGTAGATCCCGGTCGTCGGCATCCCCATGCCCAGGATGACGCAGATCGCGGCGGTCAGGACCAGCAGCAGCAACAGGCTGTCGCGGCCCAGCTCCGTCAGCGTAAAGGTCAGGCCAAAGCCAAGGCCCGTGCTTTCCAGAATGGCGATGACGATCCCGGCGACGGCGCCGATCACGACGATCTCGACCGAGCCTTTGCCCGTGCCGATCAGCGCGTGCAGCACGCTGGCGAAACTGGCGCGTTTGCCTTCGTAGCCAAAGGCCATGTTGGCGGCGAGAAGGGTGCCCGCGGCATAAAGGGCGGCCTCCGCCGGGGAGCGATTCCATACAAACAGCGCGGCAATCAGAACCGCGAAGGGCAGGGGGAAATACCATCCGCCGCGCAGCACCTCGCGCACCGGGCGGATCATGTCTTCGGGGACGGGGGGCAGGTTGCGGCGCCGTGCTTCCAGATCGGCCTGCACGAGGATGGCGAACACGAACAGCAGCGCGGGCACCGTCGCCGCCACCACCACATCGCCGTAGCTCACCCGCAAAAACTCGGCCATCAGAAACGCCACCGCGCCCATGACCGGGGGCATGATCTGACCGCCGGTGGAGGCCACGGCCTCGAACGCGGCGGCGGTGCGGGGGTGAAACCCGGCCTTTTTCATCAGCGGAATGGTGATGATCCCGGTCGAAACCACATTGGCCACGGCGCTGCCGGAGATCGAGCCAAAGAAGGTCGAGGCGACGATGGCGATCTTGGCCGCCCCGCCCCGGCTGCGCCCGACCAGCGCGATGGCAAGATCGGTGAACCATTGCGAGCCGCCGGTGACGCTGAGCAGATTTCCCAGCAGCACATAGATGATCACGATGCTGACGACGACCTGTAGCGGCGTGCCGAAAATCGCCGTGCTGTCGATGGCAAGAAAGGGGAGGAAATCCATCGGCACGATGGCGCGCCCCTGAAGCTGGCCGGGCACATGATCGGCCAGCAGCCCATAGAGGGAAAACAGCCCGACCACCGCGACCAGCCCCAACCCGGTCGTGCGGCGCAGAGCCTCGATCAGCAGCGGGACCAGAAGCACGCCCGCGACCGTGCTTTCGCCGATGTGGGAATAGAATTGCTGCGACAGCACCGGAAAGCGGATCGCGATATGCAGGCCGACGCCAAGCGCGACGAGCGCCAGCACAATGTCGAAGAGCGGCGCGGCATCGCGGGTGCCGCCGGTGCCGGAGCGCAGCAAAAGCCCCGCCGCGATGCAGGCCCCCAGAACGAGCGCGATCAACTGTTCGGGGTAGATCAGCAGGCCCAGCCGGATGGGGCCCTCGGCTGCCATGAACAGGGCCAGCGCCGGGATCACGAAACCCAGTGTCCGCGTCAGAACGCGGGTCAAGCGCTCGGTTCTCATGACAATGCCCTTCAGCCTCGGAAAATGACAGCGGACGCTTTGGGCCCCCGCTGTTCTGGGTCTTCCTGTCGGGTGTGGGTTACCCGTTGGCGTCCATCAGTCCGGCCTCGCGGAAGTAGCGCACGGCGCCGGGGTGGTATTCCAGTTCATAGTCATGCGCGAGGTCGGCGGGGTCGTAATCATTCCAGAGCGGCGAGGACGCTTGCAGCGCTTCGGTGTTGTCCGCGATGGCCTTGACCGTCTGATAGACCGTCTCTTCGTCGAGGTCGGCATTTGCGAACAGCACCACCTCGTAGCGGTGCATCACATTGTCATCGCCGACGCCGACAAGCGCATCGGAGGTTTCGATCGGCTCGATCCGGGTTTTGGGCAGTGCAGCCAACAGCGCGTCGCTGGTCTCGATGGGGATGTAGCGGATGCCGCCATCGATCATGACGTTCATTTCCTGCACCGCGCCCGATCCGGCAGCGGCGATCACCGCATCGACCTGCCCTTGTTTAAAGGCGTCCCAGCTTTTGGGGAGCGAGGCCACGGGCACCTCGGTCACGTCGTCATAGGACAGATCGGCAGTCTCAAGAAACGCGCGCCAGAACGTATCGAACAGCGGCGAGCTGCCGTAGCCTGCGGGAATGCGCAGCCCTTTGAGATCGGCGACCGATTGCACATCGGATTCGGCGCGCACGATGATGCCTTGCGTGAAGGGCACGAGCGTCGCCACCAGCCGCAGGTTTTCGAAGGCTTGGCCTTCGGCCAGACCGGTGCCGCTTTGCGCCATGTAATACTGCATGACGTTCGAGACACCGAAATCCACCCGCCCCATATCGACGGCGGCGATGTATTGTTGCGTGCCGCTCATTTTCTGCGGGCGCATCTGGAAGCCCGCATCGCGCGAGACGACCGCTGCGACGGCATCGCCGATCTGTGCGATGGCGCCGCCTTTCGTGGTGCCGATGGACGCGACCTGAGCCTCGGCCACGACGCCGAAGCTCAGCACGGCCGCGGTGGCCAATGCGATAATATTCCTCATGAACTTTCCTCCCTTGTTATGTCCGGCGGCTGAACCCTGACCGGGGGCCGCGTTGGTCGCGTGTCAGGACGCGTGCGCGCGGGACATCCCCTCCACTGGATGTCCGGTCGCGACGGCGGCAAGCGCCGAGACGTCCGCAGGCAGGGCATCACCCCGCCAGACGATATGCAAATCCGGTCGGATCAGGAAAAGACCGCGCCCATACAGCGCGCGAAGCCTGTCGTCGGGCACCTCTCGTGCCTCTACCGGGGCGCCACGGGCCCGCAGCGCGTCGACCAGCGCGGTGGCGTCCGGCGCGTCCCGCCCCAGCCGCAGCACTGTGTAGCCCGGACCGACGAGATCCTGTAGCGACTTGCCTTCGGTGACCCAGCAATGCGGCAGGCGCACGCCGGTCCATGCGGTGGGGTCGTAGGTGCGAAACCGTTGCTCCGGGCCGCCGGGCTCATCCCAGATCACCGGGCTGTCGACATAGCGATAGCCAAGTTCGGCGCCGATCATCTCGTTCGTCTTGCGCTGCTCGACATCGGCCACGGCGGCAAGCTGCCCGCGCAGGTCCTCGCCGCGCGCGGTGTCCTGCTCCATTTCCGGGGTGTAGAGCCCGCGCCATTTCCGCCGCCCGAGCGAGGCATATCGCGACGCGCCGACATTGCGATCGCCGACCTGACGCCGCTCGACCTCGTAAGACCGCAGAAGGTTCGGCCCCGCCCATCCCTGCAATGTCGCGGCCAGCTTCCACGACAGGTCCACGGCGTCACCGACCCCGGTATTCATCCCCAGCCCGCCGGTGGGGATCACCAGATGCACCGCATCGCCAGCCAAGAACACCCGGCCCGCCCCGTAGCGATCCGCGAGGAGCAGGTTCTGCTTCCACTCGCCGACATAGAGCATTTCGTAATCCACGGGCACACCGACGACCTTTTCGAACTGGTCGGCCATCTGCGCGTCGTTTTCGACCTGCGCGTGCAATGTCCAGTGGCGCGACGAGTCCTGCATAATCAGGAACGAGGATTGCCCGTCCGCGACGTGATAATGCCGCCCCTTGCCGGGGCCGTTTTCCAGCGGCAGGCGGTCGAACAATTCATCGCACCGATACAGCGCCTGACGCAGCCGCAGAATGTCGCCTTCGCCGCGCAGACGGATGCCAAGCGCCTTGCGCACCCGGCTGGAGCCGCCGTCACACCCCACCATGTAGCGCGAGCGGATTTCCTCGGCCCCGGCCTGCGTGCGGATGACGGTGGTGACGCCGGTGGCGTCTTGGCGAAATTCCTCGAACTCCGCGCCATACATCACCCGGACGGAAGGAAGCTCCTCCGCCACGGATTTCAGCAGCGGTTCCAGCGTGTATTGCGAGATAAGCTGATAGGGTTCTGCCGGTTGCGACGTGTCCTCGCTTGCCTCGATTTCGGCGCGCGCCTCGGCGACCGACGGATAATCGAGATGCAGCAGCGGCGCTTCGGTCATGGTCTTGACGATGTAGACATCCATCGGGACATCTTCGTCCAGACCCGCGTCCCGCACCCGCCCGGTCAGCCCCATGCGGCGAAAAATCTCCATCGTGCGGGCGTTGCACCGCTCCATTTTCGGCAAAAATTCCGGCTGTTCCTTACGCTCGACCAGCGTGCAGTTCACGCCCTGCTGCCCAAGCGCCACAGCCATGGTCAGGCCAACCGGCCCCGCGCCCACGATCAAGACATCCGTATTGATGGCCAAGTCTTCGCCCCCACTGCTGCAATTTCCGAAAACCTACAGAGGCGGATTATTCAGGTCAAGAGATACCGCACTGAATCTCATATTATGGGATTGCATACAATATCGGCGATTGTTCGCTCGTGTCAGACCCCGTAAAAGAACGGACACAGGGCGCGCCAAACGATGAGGTTGAGATGTTAAGCAATGAACGAATGCTCTCGGTCCTCGACCTATTCGATCTGGAGCAACCTGAATGGACCTTCGATGAAATCGGCGCCCGGATCGAATGCGGGCGCTCGACGCTTTACCGGCATATCAAGCTGCTGGTGGATGCCGGGCTGCTGATGACGGTGACGGAATCGGTCTATCGGCTGGGGCCTCGGATCATCGAATTCGACCACCAGATCCGTGCCACCGATCCGCTGATCCGCGCGGCCCGACCCCTGATGGGAGAGATCGTGCGCGAGGAGGCGGGCGTCAGCCTGCTGTGCCGCCGCTATCGCGATCGCGTGCTCTGTGTGCATCAAGAGGCCAGCACCACGCATTTTTCCAGTAATTACGAGCGTGGCCGCGCGCGTCCGCTGCTGCGCGGGGCCGCGTCGCTGGCGATCCTGATGCACTTTCCCAGCCATCAGCTGGCGAAGCTCTACGATCAGATGCCGGAGGCGCTGGAGGATGCGGGGCTTGGGTCATCGCTGACGGAGCTGCGCGCCAATCTCAGGGCGATGCGGCAGAATGGCTGGGTCACCACCGAGGGGCAGGTGACGCCCGGCGTGACCGGCATCGCGGCGCCGGTCTTTGGGCGCGGCGACGAGATCAGCGCCAGCCTGAGCCTGACGATCCCAGAGACCGGCCTGTCGGACGAGCGCCGCGAGGCGTTGGGCAAACGCATCCTGTTCTGCGCCCGCGTGGTGACAAGCGCCTCTCAGTAGAAAATAAGTAATTCTCTCATTATGAGAAAATGCCCAAGAGTTAGTTGACAACAAGTCTCCCGTTCGTAGTGTTGCGCTGTAGAGCACGACAGCTCGCGCTTTGGGAGGAGACGCATGTCCGTACTCGCGGAAGTCATCGACGATCTCGTGACCGGGAGCCGTATCCTTGCGGCTGAGGGCATCTGTGACGCATTCGGCCATGTGAGCGCGCGCCATCCCGACCGGGACGACCGGTTCCTGCTGGCCCGTGCGCAGCCGCCCGAACTGGTCGAACATGATGACATCATGGAGTTTGAACTCGACGGCACGCCGGTGGGCGATGACGGGCGCAAGCCGTTTCTGGAGCGCTTCATCCACGGTGCGCTCTATGCCGCCCGCGAGGATGTCCGCTCGGTCGTGCACAGCCATTCGCACAGCGTCATCCCGTTCACCGTGACCGAAGCCAAGCTGCGGCCGCTGCTTCATAGCAGCGCCGTGCTGGGCAAAGACGTGCCGGTGTGGGACGCCCAGACGACATTCGGGGATACCAACCTGCTAATTTCGTCCAACGAGATGGGCGAGGATTTCGCCGACGTGCTGGACAGCGGAACCTGCGCGTTGATGCGGGGGCATGGATCGACGGTGGTTGGGCGTTCGGTCCGGGAGGCGGTTTACACCGCCGTCTATCTGGAGGTGAACGCCAAGCTGCAAATCAGCGCGTCCTCACTGGGTGAGATAAAGCATCTGACCGATGGGGAGATCGACCTGATCCAATCGCGTCTGGCCGATGCCAAGCCGGGCGAAGGATATGACCGGGCCTGGCAATTCTGGTGCCGACGCGCAGGCATGGCGCATACCTATGCCGGGTCCGACACATGACCGGCGAAACGGTGCCCTTGTCCGCGGGTCGGTTCGGCAGCGATGTGATCGCCGAAACCCTGCGGGACTGTGCCATTCCCTATGTCGCGCTGAACCCCGGCGCCAGTTTTCGCGGGTTGCACGACAGTCTCGTCAACCATCTCGGCAACCGCGCCCCCGAAATCCTGCTATGCCTGCACGAAGAACACGCCGTCGCCATCGCGCATGGCTATGCCAAGGTGACGGGTCGGCCCATGGCGGCGGCGGTGCATTCCAATGTCGGGCTGATGCACGCGACCATGGCGATTTTCAACGCGTGGTGCGACCGGATGCCGGTGCTTGTCCTAGGGGCGACCGGGCCTGTCGATGCGGCGCAGCGGCGGCCTTGGATCGACTGGATCCACACCTCCGCCGATCAGGGCGCGCTGGTGCGGTCCTATGTGAAATGGGATGCGCAGCCTGCCTCCGTGGCGGCGGCGCGGGAGGCCGTGTTGCGCGGCACGGTTCTGTCGCGTAGCGCCCCGCAGGGTCCGGTCTATATCAATTTCGACACCGAAACGCAGGAAGGCCCGGCCCCGGACCAGCCGCTTGCCGAGGCCGCCCGGTTTCTGGAGATCCCCAGCAGCGGCGCCAGCCGCGCGAACCTGCGCGATGCGGCGCAGAGGCTGTCGCAGGCCAAGCGCATCGTCATCCTTGCCGGGCGGGTGTCGCGCGGGTCGGCGGCGTGGCAGGACCGGATCGCGCTGGCCGAAGGGTTGGGCGCTCAGGTCATCACCGATACGAAAGTCGCCGCCGCCTTTCCGACGGATCATCCCGCCTATGTGGGCGACCTGCGCGGGGGGCGGGGGGCAGAGGCGCGCGCCGCGCTGGCGGCGGCGGATGCCGTGCTGGCGCTCGATTGGGTCGATCTGAAGGGCGCGCTCGATATCGCGGCGCCTGCTGACACGGCGCAGGTCATCCGCGTCACGCTGGACCCCCATAGCCATAATGGCTGGTCGATGGATCATCAGGCGCATCCGCCCGCCGATCTGATGATCGGGGCGGAGCCTGACATCTTTACCGCCGATCTGCTGGACGAAATGGCGCTGCCACGCGGGGAGAGCTACCGCGCGGTCCCGCAGACGCCGCCAAAGCCGGACGGCACCCGCATCGATGTGGCGCGGATCGCGTCCGAGCTGCAAGCCGCGCTCGGCGATCTGCCGGCCACGCTGACCCATGTGACGCTGTCATGGGATGGCACGTTCTGGCCGTTCCGCGAGCCGCTCGACTATCTCGGCTCCGATGGCGGGGGCGGGCTGGGCGCCGGGCCGGGGCACGCCATCGGTGCCGCGCTGGCCCTGCGTGACATGGGCTCGGACCGGGTGCCGGTCGCGATCTGCGGCGATGGCGATTTCCTTATGGGTGTCACCGCGCTTTGGACAGCCGTGCATCACCGCATTCCGCTGTTGTTGGTGATCGCGAACAACCGATCCTTCTACAATGACGAAGTGCATCAGGAAAAAGTCGCGCGGATGCGCGGGCGCGATGTCGCCAATAAGGGCGTAGGCATCCAGATGACCGATCCCGGCATCGCCTTGGCCGATATGGCGCGGGCGCAAGGCTGCACCGCGTTCGGCCCGGTCGAGGATGCGGGCGCGCTTTGCCAGACCTTCAAGGATGCCATCGCCATCACACAGGCGGGCGGCGTCGCCGTTGTCGAGGTGGAGACCGCGCCCGGCTATCCGCCCGCGCTGGTCAGCGCCCTGACCACCACCGTCCAGACCGATCAAAAGCAAGCCGCCACCACAGGCTGAACAACCACGAGCGTCGCCAAGACGCCGACGACCCCCGGCACACGGGGACACTGTTCAATGGGAGAGAGATTGATGTTTACCGAGAGTTTGACCCAATTCGGGCGCCGCAGCTTTGCCAAGCTCGCCGCCGCCGGGGCCGTCATGGCGCTTACCGGCACCGGCGCGCTTGCGCAGGACGACGCCGCGAATTTCTACGAAGGCAAGACGGTGACGATCTATGTCGGGTTCAGCCCCGGCGGGGGATACGATCTGTATGGCCGCCTCGCCGCTGATTTCCTCGGCGATCACATTCCGGGCAACCCCACCGTCATCGTTGAAAACATGCCCGGTGCAGGCGGACGGCGCGCGGCGCAGTTCCTGTATCAGGCCGCTCCGCAGGATGGCACGGCCCTGTCCGTGATCGTGCAGTCCATCGCGCTGGACAGTGCGACCGGAGCTATTCCGGGCGATCTCGACGCGTCCGAGTTCAACGCCATCGGGCGGCTGACGGCGAATTACGAAATGGGCATCGTCTGGCATGAAATGCCGGTCAAATCCTTTGAGGATGCCAAGGTGCACGAGATCGCGTTCGGCTCCACCGGGGCGGGGTCTGCCTCCTATTTCGTGCCGAAGATGCTCAACGATATCGAAGGCACGAAATTCAACGTGATCGCGGGCTATCGCGGCACCTCGGCCTCGACCCTCGCGATGGAGCAAGGCGAAATCGACGCCGCCATGATCGGTCTGGCCGGGCTGCGCGCCTCCCGCCCCGATTGGCTGCCCGACGGCACAGCGGTGCCGATCTGGCAGCTTGCCGTTGAGCCGCATCCTGATTTCCCCGACGTGCCTGCGGTGGGCCAACTGGGCAATACCGACGCGGACAAGGAAATGCTGCGGCTGGTCGCCGGGGCGGCGTCGGTCGGGCGGTCGCTTGTCACCACTCCGAACGTGCCTGCCGAGCGTGTGGAAATCCTGCGCACCGCCTTCGACGAGATGCTGCAAGATGCCGATTTTCAGGCAGCCGTGACCCAGCGCAATCAGGAGATCGATCCTGCGACCGGCGCGGAGCTTCAGCAGATCATCGCCGACCAGATGAACGTGTCCGATGCCGCGATCGAGCAGATCCGCGGGTATCTGGTCGCGGAATGAACCTGTGGCGGCGCTGCGGCGCCGCCATCCATCCGAAGGGGGGAGCGAAATCTTGACACTTGCGTCGGCAGACATGGACGAACTGGTTCGGCATCGCGCCTTGTATTGGGGCGGCGACTGGCACGCGCCGCAGGCGGGGCGGACCTTCGGCTCCGTCGATCCGTCGAATGGCGACGATCTGGGTGCGGTGCCGCGCGGCGATGCGCAGGACGCCGACCCCGCCGTGGCCGCTGCACGCGACGGGTTCGAGATATGGCGCCACACCCCGCCGCAGGAGCGCGCCCGACTGCTCCGGCAGGCCGCGCAGATCATCCGCGAAAACGCGGAGCGCCTTGCCTATGTCGATGCCGCCGACGGGGGCAACCCGATCAGCAAAGTGCGCTCGGATGTTGAAATTGCCGCCAAGCGGTTCGAGTTCTTTGCGGGCCTCATCACCGAATTGAAGGGCGACACCGTTCCGGGGCGGGACGGGACGCTGAACCTGACCACCCATGAGCCGGTCGGCGTGGTCGCCCGGATCGTGGCCTTCAACCACCCGTTCATGTTTTCCGCAAGCCGCCTTGCCGCGCCGCTTGCCGCCGGGAACGCGTGTATCATCAAGCCGCCCGAACAGGCGTCGCTGTCGGCGCTGATCCTGGCAGAGCTGATCGGTCCGATTTTTCCGCCCGGCGTCGTGACGATCCTGACCGGGCAGGGCGATCTGGGGGCCGCGCTGTCGCGCCATCCCGGTGTCGATATGGTGACGTTGGTCGGCAGTGTCCCCACCGGCAAGGTCGTGATGCAGGCGGCGGCGGAAACGCTGAAGCCGGTCGTGCTGGAACTGGGCGGTAAGAACGCGCTCATCGCCTATCCCGACGCCGATCCCGAAGCGGTCGCGGAGGCGATGGTGGACGGGATGAATTTTACATGGTGCGGGCAGTCCTGCGGCTCGACCAGCCGCGCGTTTCTTCATGCCGATCTCCATGATGCGGTGCTGGCCCATCTGGCCGACAAGATCGCAAGGTTCCGCCCCGGTCCGCCGCTGGCCGAAGACACGTCGATGGGCTGTCTGATCGACGCGACCCACCATCGGCGTGTGCTCGACTATATTGAAACGGGCAATGAGGAGGGCGCGCGCCTGATCCACGGCGGCGGCGTGCCCGACGATGACGCGCTGTCAGGCGGGTGCTTTGTGGACCCGACGGTGTTTGCCGATGTCACCCCCGATATGCGCATCGCGCGGGAGGAGATCTTTGGCCCCGTGTTGAGCGTTCTGCGCTGGACGGACGAGCCGGACATGCTGCGCGATGTCAACGCGCTGCCCTATGGGCTGACCTGCGCGATCTGGACCGATAGCCTGCGGACCGGGCTGCGGGCCGCGGGCGAAGTGCGCACCGGCTATGTCTGGATCAACGATGTGTCCAAGCACATTCCGGGCATGCCCTTTGGCGGGGTGAAGCAATCCGGCATCGGGCGGGAGGAGTCGCTGTCCGAGCTTTATGCCTTCACCATCGAGAAGGCGCTGCACGTCAACTTCTCCGGGACGCGCTAATGGATGTCAGCAGCGCGGCCGCCGCCGCCGAAGCCCTTTCCACCCTGCTTGATCCGTTCCGGCTTCTGATGCTGGGATGCGGGGTCTTGATGGGGCTGTTCCTTGGCATCGTGCCGGGGATCGGCGGGCTGGCGGGGATGGCGCTGCTGCTGCCCTTCACCTTTAATATGGACCCGTTCGCCGCATTCGCGCTGCTGCTGGGCATGTCGGCGGTGATCGGCACCAGCGACACGATCCCGGCAGTCATGTTCGGCGTTCCCGGCACGGCAGGCGCGCAGGCCACCATCCTCGACGGCAACCCGATGGCGCGCAAGGGCGAGGCCGGTCGCGCGCTGAGCGCGGCCTTCACCGCGTCGCTGATCGGGGGGCTTGTGGGGGCGTTGCTGCTGGCGCTGACGATCCCGATCCTGCGGCCCTTCGTGCTCTATATCGCGTCGCCGGAGCTTCTGGCCTTTTCGATATTCGGCATTTCGATGGTGGCGGTCCTGTCGGGCACCGCGCCGTTGCGGGGGCTTGTCGCGGCCGGGGTGGGCATTTTGCTGTCGATGATCGGATCAGACCCCCAGACCGGCACGATGCGCTGGACTTTGGGGCAGCTTTACCTCTGGGACGGGCTGCCCATCGTGCCGCTGGTTCTGGGCCTGTTTGCGCTGCCGGAACTGGCCGATCTGGCGATCAACCGGCGCGCCATCTCCGAGACCGCGAAATACGACACGCGCAGCGGCATGCGGCAGGGCGTGCGGGACGTATTCGCCAACTGGTGGCTGGTGATCCGCTGCGGCGGCATCGGGGCGGCAATCGGCGCGATCCCCGGCATGGGGTCGGCGGTCGTCGACTGGATCGCCTACGGCCATGCCGCGCAGACCGTGAAGGGCGCGAAAGAGACATTCGGGACGGGCGATGTGCGCGGGGTCATCGCGCCTGAATCCGCCAATAATTCGCTCACCGCCGGATCGCTGGTGCCAACGGTGGCCTTCGGTGTGCCCGGTTCGGCGGCGATGGCGATCCTGCTCGGGGTGTTCCTGATCCACGGGCTGGAGCCGGGGCCCAAGATGCTGTCGGAAAATCTGGCCGTGACCTACACAATGGTCTGGTCCGTCGCCATCGCCAACATTCTGGGCGCTGGCCTGTGCTTTGCCTTCAGCGGGCAACTCGCGAAAATCGCGCTGCTGCGCTACACCGTGATCCTGCCGCCGGTGCTGACATTCGTCTTTATCGGGGCCTATCAGGCATCGCGCAGCTGGGGCGATCTGTATGCGCTGCTGATCTTTGCGGTGATCGGCTGGCTGATGAAGCAGTTCCGCTGGCCGCGCCCGCCCCTGATCCTTGGCTTCGTGCTTGGATCGCTGATCGAACTTTACATGTTCATCTCGGTCAATCGGTTCGGTTTCGAATGGCTGAGCCGTCCGCTGGTGGCCGTGCTGTTGCTGGCGTCGCTGCTGATGATCGCGCTGCCCGCGCTGAAATGGCTGCGCGGCTACCGCCGGGTGCCGGACACGGGGCCCGTGCGTCAGCGCCCGTCACTGCACCGCGCCGACATGATGTATCTTATCCTCCTTGGCCTTGCCGGGTGGATGGTGTGGCAGGCATGGTCGTGGCCCTTCGACGCTCGGATCGGACCGCTGTCGGTCGGGATCTTTGTGCTGAGCGTCGGCGCGATCAGCTTTGCCGCCGCGCTGGCCAGCCGGGCCCGTCCAAGCACGGGACAGGGGGGCGCGGGGCAGGGCGAGGCCGGGCACATGGACACGCCGCTGGCCGCAAACGGTCTGACCGGCGGGATGACCGCCCGCCGCGCCGCGCTGTTCGGGGCGTATCTCATGGGGTTTCTGGGTGCGATTGCCGTCATCGGCATGATCCCGACCGTCGCTGTCTTTACGGTCGTCTACATGCGGCTGGAGGGCCGCGAAAGCTGGCGCAAGATCGCCATCGAGGCCGCGTGCCTCGTGCTGAGCGTCTGGGCCGTGTTTGACCGGCTGCTCCACATTCCGTGGCCCGGCTCCGTTCTGGGGCAGATCCTCCCCATCCTTCAAATCATCCCGTCGGTCTGACCGGCGGACATCTCGACCCTACTCAGAAGAGGCTACCCATGCAGTATATCGATGCATTCAACCATTTCTTTCCCGCCAAGCTGTGGGACCGGATGGAAAATCTGGACGGCGCCGGGCGCAACATCCACTCCCGCATGCAGGGCATTCCCTGCATCTTCGACATCGATGAACGGTTGCGGGTGATGGACCAGTTCGAAAACTACCGGCAAGTGCTATCGCTGGGGATGCCGCCGCTGGAATCGATGGGATCGCCGGAGACCGTGACGGAGCTGGCCCAACTGGCCAATGACGGGCTGGCCGAACTCTGCGCGCAACATCCCGACCGGTTCCCCGGCTATCTTGCGGCGCTGCCGATGAATGCGCCCGACGCCGCCGCGCGGGAACTGGAGCGTGTGTTCGAAGCCGATACCGGCGCGGTAGGCGTGCAGATCCACACCAATATCAACGGGCTGCCGCTGGACGATCCGCAATTCCTGCCGGTGTTCGAGGTGGCCGAGAAATTCGACCGCCCGGTGTTCCTGCATCCCTCGCGCGGGGAGGAAATGCCCGATTACGCCAGCGAGGACAAATCCCGCTATGAGATCTGGTGGACCTTTGGCTGGCCCTATGAAACCAGCGCGGCGATGGCGCGGATCGTGCTGTCGGGCATGATGGACCGGATGCCGAACCTCAAACTTCTGGCGCATCATCTGGGCGCGATGGTGCCCTATTTCGAAGGCCGCGTCGGCCCCGGTCAGGACCAGTTGGGCAAGCGGACGACGACCGAGGATCTGAGCCACGTCCTGCGCGATCTGAAAAAGCGCCCGGTCGATTATTTCAAGGATTTCTACGCCGACACGGCGGTTTTCGGGTCGCGGGCGGCGACGGTGTGCGGGCTGGAATTCTACGGCGCGGACAAGGTGCTGTTTGCGTCCGACTCCCCCTTCGATCCCGAAAAGGGACCGGGCTACATCCGCGACACGATCGCGGTGCTGGAGTCGCTCAACCTGCCGCAGGAGGAGATGGAGAAAATCTGTTTCCGCAACGCGCAGAGCCTATTCCGCATCGACTGACCCCCTGCCCACGGGCGACGGCGCGCGACAGGCGCGCCGTCCACCGCCCGCGCCGGACTTCCGCCGCCTCGTGATGCCCCATCCCGCCCCACGTCTGATGCCAGAATTTGCACATCGCGTCCTTGCCGCCTGATTGGCGGTCTGTGACATATGCGAAGTATATACTTGAGCCGATTGGCGATGTATTTGAATTCGATAGCCTTTGGTCGTTCTACCATTGCGCGCGCAAGACACCGTGAGGGATGACGGGACACTGAATGGCGAAAGACAAACCGGAAACGTTGCATGGCCGGATTCTAGACGAATTTTCCCGCAAGATCGTTGACGGCACTTGGCCGCCGGGCTTTCTCCTTCCCAAGGAAACCGAACTTGCCACGCAATACGGCGTGTCGCGCATGACCATGAACAAGGTGCTGACCCGGCTGGCCTCGGACGGGTTTGTCATCCGGCGCAAGCGCAGCGGCACGGTCGTGGCACAGCCGCGCGCGGAATCCGCCGTGCTGGCGATCAACAATATCGGCGAAGAGGTCGCGGCGCTGGGGCGGCGGTATAAATGGGCGCTGCTGTCGAGCGAAAACCGCACCGGCAATTCACAGGACCGCCGGTTGCTCAGCCTCAACGAAGACGAGCCCGGCGAAAACGCGCTGTTTCTGCAAGGGCTGCATTATTCCAATGACGAGCCGTTCTGCCTTGAGACGCGGGTCATCAACTCCGCGCTGGTCCCCGATGCGCTGAGTGTCGATTTTCAGGCGGAGGTGCCGGGCACATGGCTGTTGAAAACCATGCCGTGGACCAAGGCGCGCCACCATGTGCGCGCGATCAATGTCTCTGGGCGCGATGCGACGCTGCTGGAATTGCCCGCAGGCGCGGCCTGTCTGGAAATGCTGCGCCGCACGCAGATCGAAGACAACTGGGTGACCTGCGCCCGGCTGCTCTATCCCGGCGAGGCGCATCAGCTGATCGCGGAATTCGACGGGAAGGTCGGGGTCTGACCCGCGCAAGGGAGGGCGCGGCCCGACCGCGCCCGGAGCCATGCAGATCAGACGATGCGGGCCATCGCCTCGAGAAACTGGTCGTTTTCCCAATCGAGCCCGACGGACACCCGCAGAAACGTCTCGAACCCGTCCTGTTTCCACGGCTTCACGATCACACCGCAATCGATCAGGCGATCCGCAACCCCGGCCGAAGGTTGCCCGCAATCGACGAACAGGAAATTGCCCTTCGACGGCAACACCCGCAGGCCGAGCGCCGCCAGCGCCTGTTCCATCCGTGCCCGCTCCGCGAGGGTGGCGGCGACGGCGCGCGCCATGTCTTCGGTATGGGTCATCGCCGCCAGCGCCGCAGCCTGCGCCACCGCATTGGTGTTGAAAGGCGTGCGCACAAGGTTCATCGCCGCGATCACGTCATCGCTGTTGGACATGCCGTAGCCGATGCGCAGCCCCGCCAGCCCATAGGCCTTGGAAAAGGTGCGCAGGATCAGCAGCGGCTTGTCATGCCCGGCCAGCCGTTCGGCCCCCGACGCGTAATCCGGGCCCGCCGCATATTCGACATAGGCTTCGTCAAGGCAAAGCAGGCTGTCGGGGTGCTGCGCGGCGAGCAAAGCGGCCAGTTCATCGGGGCCAAGCCACAGCCCCGCCGGGTTCATCGGGTTGGCGATCAGCGTCAGCCGCACCGGGCGGGCCGCAGCGGCCAGCAGCGCGTCCATGTCGATCCTGCGATCCGGGGTCAGGCCGATGCGGGTGACCGTGGCCCCCATCATGGTCGCGTAATCCTCGTGCAGCGGAAAGGACGGAAACAGCGTCACGACCTCATCGCCCGGGTTCAGCACCGCGCGGGCCAGCACATTCAACAGGTCTTCCGAGCCGTCGCCCAGAATGACACGCTCCGCCGCAGCACCCGTCTGCCGGGCGATTTCATCGGCCAGAACGCGGGCCGACGGATCGGGGTAGATATTGGGCCGGGCAATGGCCTCCGCCATCGCCGTGGTGATCGCCGCGCTGACCGGATGGGGGTTTTCGTTGGAGCCGAGTTTTGCGATGGGATGACCCTTGGCGCGCGCGGCGACATCGTCGAGCGTCAGCCCGGAATTGTAGCGCGTAAGGCGGTCCAGCTCTGCACGGGCGGAAAACTTGGGGGGCGTCATGGGAATCTCCGTTGACTCGCTGGAGCCATTTGACCAATTTATGTATATACTTATACTTGTCGGAGTGAGAGAAAATGCAAGGTGAAAATGACGGCACCGCCGATCTGAAGTTCAATTTCTCCGGCAAGACCGTGTTCGTCACCGGGGCCAGCCGCGGAATCGGGCGCGAGATCGCCCATGCTTTCGCGCGCGACGGGGCGCGGCTAATCCTCAGCGCCCGCACCGCCGAAGCACTGGCCCCCGTCGCCGCCGAGATCCGCGAAATGGGCGCGCAGGTGACATGCCTTGCCCTCGATCAACGCGACACCTCCGCGATCCGGGCGCAGATTGCACCGCTGGGCCCGATCGACGTGCTGGTGAACAATGCCGGCGTCGAAGAAGTGCGCGCCACGCTCGATGTGGACGAAGCCCTGTGGGACAAAATCGTCGATACCAACCTGAAAGGCGCGTTTTTCGTGGCGCAGGCCGTCGCCGCGCAGATGGCCGAAACCGGGCGCGGGGCAATCATCAATCTGGCGTCGCTGACCTCTTTCGTCGGCGTTCCCGGTGCCGTGCCCTACAGCGCCTCGAAAAGCGGGATCCTTGGCATGACCCGCGCCATGGCTGCGGAATGGGCGCCGAAAGGCATCCGGGTGAACGCCATCGCACCGGGCTATTTCGAAACCGACATGACGAGCGTGTTCTACGAGGATAAGGACTGGGTCGCGCGGATGGTCGGCAGTATACCCGCCGGGCGGTTGGGCGATCTTGCGGACCTCACCGGGGCGGTGCGGTTCCTTGCGTCGAGCGGGGCCAATTATATCGCCGGTCAATGCGTGGTCATCGATGGCGGATATCTGGCCAATATTTAGGCACCGTGCGAACCCCCGGCGCGCCGCGCTTCTCCCAGTAAAATAAGTATATACTTTTAATTTGAGAAGTGCTTACTTTCTCTTATAGCAGATCTCAGGGGCACCGATGACAGATCAGATCGCCGCAAACGCAAATACCGCTTTGACCGAGCGGCAGGTCGCTGTGCGGGCCAGTCATGTCTCCATGGATTTCGGCGGCGGCACGCTTGCGGTGAATGACGTCAGTTTTGAACTTGAGCGCGGGCGCTTCCTGACCATTCTCGGGCCGTCCGGTTCCGGCAAGACGACGCTATTGCGGATGATCGCCGGGTTTCAGAAACAGACCGCGGGCGAGATCACGATCAATGGCAAGGCCGTCGATTCCGCGCCGCCGCACCGCCGCTCCATCGGGATGGTGTTCCAGAAACTCGCCCTTTTCCCCCATATGACCGCCGCCGAAAACGTGGCTTTCCCGCTCAAGATGCGGCGCTTCAACCCGCGCCAGATCAAGGGCCGGGTCGCGCAGTTTCTGGATCTGGTGAAGCTGGGCGATTACGGCGACCGCCGGATCAACGAATTGTCGGGCGGCCAACAGCAGCGCGTCGCCATCGCGCGGGCGCTGGTGTTCGAACCCGATCTTTTGCTGCTGGATGAGCCGCTGGCCGCGCTGGACGTGAAACTGCGCGAGGAAATGCAGCTGGAGTTCCGCCGCATCCAGCACGAACTGGGCGTCACCACGATCAACGTCACCCACGATCAGCGCGAAGCGCTCGTCGTCTCGGACGATATCATCGTCATGGATGGCGGTCGGGTTCAGCAGCACGCCGATCCGGTCAACCTGTATCGCGCGCCGCAAAACCCCTTCGTCGCCGGGTTTCTGGGGCTGTCGTCCTTTGTCGAAGGCACCGCCACGGCAGATGGCAATCTACAGGTGGGCGGGGTCGTCGTGCCGGGCATGGCGCAGGGCGATGTCGTCGCGGGCGCGCCGGTTCTGGCCGCGATCCGCGCCGAACAGATCCGCCTTGCCGGGACGCAGGCCGCGCTTGGCGCCTGTGACATGCGGCTCGACGGCACCGTGATCGACACGATTTTCGAGGGCGAGCGGCAGATGTATGTGGTCGAGGTCGGCGCGCTGCGGGGCGCCACATTCCGCGTCTATCACCACGATCCCGACAGTTTCGGCCTGTTCGCCATCGGCGACAGCATCGCGCTTGGCTGGAATCGCAGCGACCTGAAGATCTTTCCGGCTGCGGCCTGACAATTTCATAACCATAAGAAACTGCACACCAACAGTAGGAGACTACCGAATGACCAAGAAGTATTCACGTCGGAGCGTTCTGCGCACGGGTCTGGCCACCAGCGGCGCCGCCTTGCTGACCGCATTGCCCGCAGGCCGTCTGCTGGCGCAGGAGCCCGAAAAACCCTCCGAGATCATCGTGCGCGCTTGGGGCGGCGAATGGGTGGAATCGCTGAAAAACGGCGTCTCCGACCGGTTCACCGAAATGACTGGCATTGCCGTGCGTCATGACCTGACCGAAGACAACGAAATCCAGCCGAAAGTCTGGGCTGCCGTCGCGCAGGGCCGGGTGCCGCCGATCCACATCAACTGGGACACCACGACCAACGCCACCAAATCGGCGCTGCGCGGGGTGACCGAGGATATCGCGGATCTGCCCAACCTCGCCAACACCACCGATCTGGCAAAGCCCGTCGGGCTCGAAGGTTTCCCGCTCGTCAACACCTATGGCTATGTCTATGTGCTGGCCTACCGCCCCGAAGCGTTCCCCGATGGCCCGCCCGCCTCGTGGCGCGATCTGCTCGACCCGAAATTCAAGGGCCGCATCGCGCTTTACAATGACGGCATCGGCTTCCACTTCCCGGCGCAGGTCGCGGGCGGCGGCAGCCTCGAAGACATCCCCGAAAACATGGAAGCCTGCTGGGATTTCGTGCGCGAGATGAAGGCCCAGAACCCGCTCTTGGGCGAAGACCCCGATTTCACCACATGGTTCCAGAACGGCGAAATCGACGCAGCCTGCACCATTTCGACCAACGCGCTGGCGGCCAAGAAAAACGGCGTCGAACTGGCATGGACCGTGCCGGAAGAGGGCTGCAAGTTCGACACCGACTGCCTGTGGATTCCGAAAGGTCTGCCGGAGAACGAACTGTATTGGGCCAAGCAATACATCAACCTCGCCCTGTCGCAGGAAAGTCAGCAGATCTGGCTTGACGGGCTTGGGCTTCCGGGTGTCGTGCCGGGCCTCACCCCGCCAGAAGGTCTGGCCGGTGATCCGTCCTACCCGACCGAGCCGGTCGATTTCGAAAACCTGATCCGCGTGTCGTCCGCGGTGCAGGTCCAGCACGAAAGCGACTGGTTCGCCAAGTTCAAGGAAATCATGCAGGGCTAATGCGCTGCATGTCAGGCGCGGGGGATAGATCGCCCGCGCCTGACCCCTTTGCAGGCCGTGCGCCCTGGCCCTGATCCCCGGCCCCGCACGGACCCGCCCCCTCTCATCGAGATGCCGGAACCCGCCATGCCCGTCACCCCGTCCAAGGACGCCCCCAGCACCGATTTCCGCTACCCGCTGCGCTGGCGTGTCATGGATGCGTTGAACTTCATGCTGGATAAATTCTGGCCCGCGCGCATGTCCCCCTATACCGGCTGGGCGCTCATCATGCCTGCGCTGCTGCTCGTCGGGCTTCTGGTCCTGGGCCTGTTCAAGATGGCCGACAGTTCGTTGCACACGCTCGACCGGTCGACCTTCATGCAGTCCGAAGCCTACACGCTGGAAAATTACCAGACGGTGATGGACAGCGCGACCTATGCGCGCGTCGCTCTGCGCTCCGTCTATGCTGCCGGCCTGACGGTGTTTTTCACGCTGCTGCTGGCGCTGCCCTATGCCTATATCATGGTCCGCACGACCAGTTCGCTGGTGCGTAAGGCGCTGCTTGTCATCCTGTTTCTGCCGTTCTTCATCGGTCAGGTGGTGCGCGCCTACGGGCTTTTGATCATCCTCGGCACCACCGGCGTCGCCAACAACGCGCTCGGGCTTGTGGGGATCGAACCGATCCGCCTGCTGTTCAATTTCCCCGCCGTAGTGTTCGGGCTGGTGCAATATATGCTGCCCTTCGCGGTGCTGATGCTTGCGCCCGCCCTGACCGCGATCCCGCGCGAAACCGAAACCGCCGCGTCGTCGCTAGGCGCCAACTGGGTGCAAAGTTTCCGGCATGTCGTTCTGCCGATGGCCAAGCCCGGCCTGATCGGGGCGGGGCTGGTGGTCGGCACGCTGGCGCTGACCGATTTCGCCATGCCCGCCATGCTGGGCGGCGGCTCGCAGGATTTCATCGCCAACGCGATCTATGACCAGTTCTTCCGCACGGCGGACCAAGGCCTTGGGGCCGCGCTGGCGCTGCTGCTGGTTGTGCTGGGCTCGCTGTTCGTGGGGGTCGTTATCGCGATCTTCGGCGCGGGCACATTGGGCATGGGAGCCAAGAAATGACCGCCAGATCGCAGCGCATCCTGTTCTGGGCCATTGTCTGGTTCTGCATACTCATCCTGTCGGTGCCCACGGTCATCGTCGTTGGTGCGTCGTTTACAACCGCCAACATGATCTCCTTCCCGCCCGAAGGCTTCACCCTCAAATGGTATGAGAAAATCGCCCTCGCCCGCGATCTTCAGCAGGCGTTCATCCGCTCGCTGATCGTGTCCACCGTCTGCCTCATCGTGTCGGTGCCGATCGGCACATTGGCGGGGCTGGCCCTGTCGCGGTTCAAGCTGCGGTTTGCCAATGCGGTGCAGATCTACCTGCTGCTGCCCTTTACCGTGCCGCTGATCGGATCGGGCATCGGGATGATGCTGATCTTTGGCGAATGGCGCATCCTCGGCAGCCTGTGGCCCGTGGGTGTGGCGCTGGCGGTCATCAATCTGCCCTTCATCATCTGGTCGGTGTCATCCTCCGCCGCCGCGCTCGACAGCGATCTGGAGCTTGCAGCGTCAAGCTGCGGGGCAGGGCGGTTCGAAACCTTCTGGTTCGTGACCCTGCCGGGGCTGATGCCCGGCGTCATCACCGGCGGGCTGCTGATGTTCGTGCTGGCGATGAGCGAATTCCTCGTCTCGCTGCTGCTGACCGACGCGCGCACCGTGACCCTGCCGGTTCAGATCTATAACAACATCCGTTCGATCATCACGCCGGACCTTGCGGCGGTGTCTTCCGTCTTTGTGGTGATCGCTTTGCTTGCGGTCTGGTTGCTCGACCGGCTCGTGGGCCTTGAAATCTTCCTGAAATCCAAATGACGGCGGGCCGCCCGTGGTGGCGCGCCTTCTCCCTCGATCTCACTGAAAGCTTCTGTCATGTCCGACATCACCATCAAGAAACTCGCCGATCTCGACGCCGCCGAACGCGCCGCCCTCACCCGCCGCTCCGAGGCGGACCTGTCGTTCTTCCTCGATAAGGTGCAGCCGATCATCGACGCCGTGAAAACCGAAGGCGACGCCGCTCTGGTGCGGTTCGGGCGCGACTTCGACAAGGCCACCTCCCTGACCGCCGAGACGCTGAAAGTGTCCCCTGCGGAATTCGACGAAGCCTATGAGATGGTCGACCCCAAGGTCATCGACGCGATCCGTTTCGGCATCGAAAACATCCGCACCTTCCACGAAGAGCAAGCGCCCGAACCGATGTGGCTGAAAGAGGTCCGCCCCGGTGCCTATGCCGGCGACCGCTACATGCCGATCAAATCGGTCGCGCTCTATGTGCCGCGCGGCAAGGGCTCGTTTCCCTCCGTCACCATGATGACCGCCGTGCCGGGCGTCGTGGCCAAGGTGCCCAATCTGGCGATCTTCACCCCGCCGGGCCCGGACGGGAAGGTGGACGCCGCCACGCTCGTCGCCGCGCGCATCGCCGGGGTCGAAACCGTGTATAAATGCGGCGGCGCGCAGGCCGTCGCAGCCGCCGCCTTCGGCACCGAAACGATCGCCAAGGCGCAGAAAATCGTGGGACCGGGCAGCCCGTGGGTCGTCGCCGCGAAACGCCTGCTGGCGGGCGTCATCGATCCCGGTCTCCCCGCAGGCCCGTCCGAGGTCATGATCCTTGCCGATGATACGGTGTCGGGCCGTCTCGCCGCGATGGATCTGCTGATCGAGGCCGAGCATGGCCCCGACAGCTCCGCATGGCTTGTCACCCCGTCCGAGCGCGTGATCGAAGAGGCCCTCGCCGCGCTGCCCGAACTGTGGGGCAAGATGACCGAACAGCGGGTCGAATTTTCCCGCACTGTGCTGACCGAGGCCTCCGGCGGTATCGTGCTGGCCCGCGATATGGACGACGCCTGCGCATTCGTGAACGACTACGCGCCGGAGCATCTGGAAATCCTGTCGACCAAACCGTTCGATTATCTGGGCGACATCACCGAAGCCTCCGAAATCCTGCTGGGCACGCACACGCCCGTATCGATTGCGAATTTCGCGCTCGGTCCCAACGCGGTGCTGCCGACATCGAAGGGCGCGAACACCTATGGTCCGCTGTCGGTGACCGATTTCATCCGCCGCAGCTCCATCGGCTACGTCACCGAAAAGGGCTACCCGGAAATGGCGCAGGCGGCCAAGACGCTTGCGGAGTACGAAGGCTTCTCGTCCCACGCCAATGCGGTCAGCGACCTGCGCCAAGACTACCTGAAAGCCAAATGATCGACGCGGTTCGCCTGCACGGGGTCGCGGATCTCAGATACGAGTCCGTCCCCCCACCCCCCGCACCGGCCCAAGCCGAGGTGACACTTGCGGTGTCGGTCGCGGGGATCTGCGGCTCTGACCTGCATAATTACCGCACCGGCGCGTGGATCAGCCGCGCGCCCTCGGTCGCCGGGCACGAATTCACCGGCACCGTGATGCAGGTGGGCGCGGATGTGGCCCATGTGGCGGCAGGCGACCGCGTGATCGTGGACAGCCGCTGGACCTGCGGCACCTGCGCGGCCTGCCGCGCGGGCGTCGGGCAGGTCTGCGAGAAGCTCGGCTTTCTGGGCGAAATCATCGACGGCGGGTTTGCCCGGCAGGTGACCTTGCCCGCCCGCAATGTGCTAAAGGCCCCGGCCGGTGTCGCCGACCGCCACCTCGCGATGGCGGAGCCTCTGGCCGTCGCGCTGCATGCGCTGAACCTGATGGCCCTGCCCGCCGGGGCGGAGCTTGTCGTGACCGGATGCGGCCCCATCGGCGCGCTGGTCACGTTGCTGGCCACCCGCGCCGGGCACCCGGTGCGCATCCTTGACCGCAACGAAGCCCGCAGCGCCGTGGTCGCCCGCGCCACCGGCGCCCGCGTCACCGATCTCGATGCGCTGGCATCCCGGGCCTACCGCTATGCCATCGACACCACCGGCAACGCCCCTGTCATCACCGGACTTGTCGCGCAGATCGGCGGCGCCAGCCGTCTGGGGCTGGTGGGCATCGGCGCCGCCGCGCAGATCATCGACCCGGTGCATCTGGTCGAACGCGAAATCGCGCTGATCGGCTGTCATGCCTTTGGCGATGAGCTTGCCACCATCGGCGACATGCTCCCCGCGCTGGCGCCCCATCTCGATCCGTTCATCGCGGAAACCATTTCCCTCGCTCAGGTTCCCGCCGCCTATGACCGGCTGCTCGCGGGCGATGCCGACGGGATCAAAACCCTTATCCAAATCGGAGAAGATCATGGCCACTGACACCCGAACGCTGTCCCGCACGGCGGAAATTCGTGCGGTGGCGCGTCAGGATGTGCCGCGTGCCCAGACCATGCTGGAAACGTTCATCGCCGA
This sequence comes from Pacificitalea manganoxidans, assembly GCF_002504165.1. GTDB lineage: Bacteria > Pseudomonadota > Alphaproteobacteria > Rhodobacterales > Rhodobacteraceae > Pacificitalea > Pacificitalea manganoxidans. The sequence goes on along the minus strand of NZ_CP021409.1, from coordinate 2,474 downwards.
CCTTTTCGACATCCCCGTGACCGGGCTGCGGATCAATCAGGATCAGTATTCGCTCAATTCGCTGAACGGGTTCTTTACCTCCGGCGCGGATGCGTTTTTCTTCAAGTTTCACCAAGAAGACGGCGAAGAGGAGATGACCGGCGAATATTACCGCGCCGATATCCTGTCGCAGGCCGGTCTGCCCGTGGACCAGCCGGTGCATATCTCGACCCTCGCCGGGGAACAGGTGCTGATCTACCGCCGTCGGTCCGATCCGCGCTTCTCGGATGTGCTGTTCGATCTGGACCAGACCCCCGACGCGACCGCCACCGCCCGGGCCCGCGCTGCCGAGACGGAGCTTAACACCCGCATCCTGGCGGTCGCGCAGAAGACCCTGCACCCGATCACCCCGCAGGAGGCCGCCGCCGAACCGATCCACCGCCTATTCTACGAACGCCTGATCGACCTGCCCGGCGGGCACTATCCCGGTGGGCGTCTCGCGAAATTCTATGTCGGCAAGCAGTTCGCGTTTCCCAACGATGTCGCCCTGCACTGGGATCAGATCGCGGATGCGCCGGTGCGGATCAACGGCCTTGCCTATGAGGGCACGCTGCGACAGGCGTTCGATACCGCGCTGGTCCGCTACGCGCCGGAAAACACCGCCACCGCCGGGGGCATCGTGGCCCATGGCGACGCCCATAACGCCAATGTCTGGTATGAACGCGGCACCGCGCAGGACCGGCTTGCCTTCTTCGATCCGGCCTTTGCGGGCAATAAGGTTCCCGCGCTGCTGGCCGAGGTCAAATCGACCTTCCACAATATCTTTGCCCATCCGTTCTGGCTCTATAATCCCGATATGGCGGCCGAGCGCTATCAGGCGCGCGTGACGCTCGACGATGGGGTTTTGAGCTTCGACACCGATTGGCAGCCCGGCCCGGCACGGCGCGCGCTGCTGGAGGCGAAATCCGAAACCTTCTGGAAACCGTGGCTTGCGCATCTGCGCGACGCGGGCCTGTTGCCGCAGGATTGGGAGCAGATCCTGCGCACGGGGCTGTTTCTGTCGCCGACGCTGGTGATGAACCTCAACGCGGGCGAAGGCGGCGACCGGCATAATCCCATCTCCTCGGCCATCGGGCTCAGCGTTGCGCTTTCCGCCGCCTCCCGCCCCGTGACGGGGGAGGACATGTTCACCCGGTTCTTTGACGCGGTGCGCCCCGAATGACGCTTGAGCGCCGGTTTCAGAATGTCGATGACTTCGCCCGCGCGGCGCGGCGCTACCTGCCGCGCATCTTCGCGGATTACATCGATGGCGGCGCGTTTTCCGAGCGGACCCTGCGCCGCAACCGCGACGATTTCGACGCCTACGCGCTGCGCCAGCAGGTGCTCACCCCCTTGCCGGACCATGCCGATCTGTCGGTGACCGTGGCCGGGCGCAGATCCCGCTTGCCGTTCGGACCGGGGCCGGTCGGCTTTCAGGGGCTGTATCGGCGCAACGGCGATATCGCGATCGCGCAGGCCGCAGCCGACGCGCAGATCCCCTTCGTGCTGTCGACATTCTCCATCAACGGGCTCGGCACCATCAAGCAGGCGACGGGCACCGCGCCGGATTTTCAGCTTTATCTCGACCAAGACCCGGAGGTGAACGCCGCCTATCTGGCCTCCTGCAAGGCGCATGGCGTCGAGCGGATCTTTCTCACCGTCGACACCGCCATCACCTCGGTCCGCGAACGCGATGTCAGAAACGGCTTTCGCAGCATCGACCGTATGACCCCCGGCTTGATGTGGCAATTCGCCCAGCGTCCGGCATGGTCGCTGGATCTGCTGCGCGGTGGTTTTCCGCAGGTCGAACTGGTCCGCGGACGCCCGGAATTCGGACGCGGCGCGATGGCGCAGGCGGGCAATCTGTCCCGGCGGCTCGACAAGTTTCTGACATGGGACACGGTCGCGCAACTGCGGCAGGACTGGCCCGGCCAACTGTTCATCAAAGGCATCGCCGATCCCGACACTGCCGCGCGCGCCGCTGATGCCGGGGCCGATGGCATCGTGCTGTCCAATCACGGCGGCAGGCAGCTTGACCACGGGCAATCCACCGTCGCCCTGATCCCCGAAATCCGTCAGGCGCTCGGCCCGTCCGCAGCGCTCTGTGTCGATAGCGGCTTCCGGCGCGGCAGCGATATCATCAAGGCGCTCGCCCTCGGCGCGGATTTCGTGCTGATGGGGCGGCCTTTCGCATGGGCCGTCGCCGCCGGGGGGCAGGCCGCCGTGGCGCATCTGATCGCGCTGCTCGAAACCGAATTGCGGATCACCCTGAACCTGATGGGTCTGTCCTCGGTCGACGATCTGCGGCGCGCGGGCACCGACGTCCTGCGCCCGCAATCGCGGTAGGGCCACTGGGCTTAGAACCGGCTCCGCGCAGTTATTAACATAATCTTGCTTACCCGTGCGCCGCGCCCGTGGCTTGCCGGGTGTCCCGCTATCTGCAACATACGGGGCAA